>PMLF01000278.1 GCA_003158755.1 Elusimicrobiota bacterium
ATTATTACTCCGTCATGACGGGAAACGGCCATTACGGTTTGATGTTCGCCAAATACGTCCCGTTGATCTCTACCAAGTGGGAAGCGGTGCGGACCATCGCCGAAGGCGGCCACGTCCTCATGTCGCCGGAACACGTGGAGGTGCATCCCAGCGAAAAGTGCAATCTGGATTGTCCCCAATGCCGCGATCTACGGCTTTCCCCGCTCATCGGGGCGGACCGGCTTAAAAAAAGCCGCCGCGAGGAAGTGATGATGGGACGGGAACAACTGGTCGGGGTCGTCGACGCCATCCACGAAATCAACCCGGACGCCTTCGTCCGCTTCAGCGGGATCACCGGCGAACCCTTAATGAATCCTCATACCGTCGAGGCCTTATCCCGGGCGAACGAATTGGGGATGCGCTACGGCCTCGTGACGAACGGCGTCCTCATGAGGGGGAAAAACCTACCCGCCATACTCCAAGGGGCCGCGTTCGTGCACGTCAGCATCGACGCCGGCTCGGAAGAAACCTACCGGTTCAAAAGAGGGCGGCCTGGGGATTTTGAGAGGGTCCTGGCCAACTTGAAGGAGTTGGTGGAGGTCCGGAAAATATCGGGTTCTCCCGTGCGGATCGCCGCGAGCATTCTGTTGCAAGAAGATAATTATAACGACGTCGAGGCCTTGAGCCGCCGCCTGGAAGAGATCGGCGTGGACATGCTGCAGGTCAAGATGCAGCACTACGACGTACGGAGAGGAATGTCGGAGGATCACGTCCGGCAGGCGTACGACACGGTTTACAGACTTCAGGAAGATTGCCGGAAGAGGGGAACCCGCTTCAGCGTGGCGGCGGTACAGGACGAAGCCGAAGCCATCGCGAAACTCCATCCCGATCGACAAGCGACGAATTTTCGCGTTTGCGCGGCCAACATGCTGGGATTGAACATCACGGTGGACCCCAGGGCGAACGTCCAATCCTGCTGCCAATACTACTTGCGAACCTTGGGTATCCAGGGGAAACTGACGAAACAGGGATTGATGGAAATCCTTGGAAGCGAAGAAAGGAACAATGTCCTAAGGAAAGCCCCGAAACTTCATTGCGACGGTTGCTCACCCTCGGATGAATTCGTGAACCGGTTCGTCGAAATGCTCGGAGAAATATCGCAAGCGGATCCCGGGTTTATGGACTGGGTGGAGAAACGGTTCGTCTCACCTTTCAAAACCGATAAGCCGTCCGGGCGGATAACCTTAGGGAAGATCAGACTTTTGCTGACGATCCTTTCCGCCATCCTCGTTGCCATGTGGGTGGTTCACGCCCTTATCCTGGCGCCCCATACCCCCGCCGCCGTCCTGGCCGGAGGAGTCCTATTCTTCGGGATCTTCAAAGGAATGGAACCTAAACAATTTGTCCTGGGACCGTTGGAGACGCTTTCTCCCTCCATCGCCGGGATCGCGATGAATGATCTGCTTGCGAAAGGGACGGTGTCCGAGGAAACGGCGCGCCGCCTGGCGCCGGTGAGTTCCAACCGTCTCGGGGAGATGGACCGCGACGGGATCATCCGCTACCGGCTGGCGAGCGAGTTGCGCGACATCCTATCGGATAGAGGCCGCCGAACGGAGTTTTTACAGGCACTCAAGTCGCGTCCGACGGCGGCGGAGGTCCTAGCCGCTTTGACGGGGGCGGACGTTCACAAAACCGCGGTGCTGGTCCAGTTGGTGGGGGCCAGCCCGGAATCCTTGGTGGAAGCCTTTGCTTTGGCGGAACGGGCGAATGAATTGGGGATTAGGCTGGTTTTGGCGGCGAAAGACCCGGCGGCGTTAAACGGAATAAGCGAAACTCCCTTCGTCCATGTGGCCGGGAGGCCAAGGCCCGCTTGGCTTCGTGGGGATCTTGGATTCCAGTTAAGAAAAACGGCGGATGTGGACGACGAATTGGCGGCGGACCTCATCGATTCGCTCCCTGCCGATATACGGGTGGTGTTGAGGAATTTATTGGCAGCGTTGCCGTTGAAACCGATTGATTTCAAGACGCTGCTTGATGCCGTAAGGGCAGTGGCGTTGGCGGCATAAAACCAAAACATGGGGCGGGTCTTAGACCCGCCCCTACGATAAGAACCGAGACAAAATGTGGGGTTCAATTTGTTCGATGAGGCTCGCGGCGGCTAGGGCCGCGATTTCGGTCCATTCGTTCACGGCGCCGACGGTGTCGCCGGTCATGCCACCTAGACGCCGATTCATCCAACGTCCGGCGGGAAGGGCGGCGGCCGCTGAAATGCCGAAAACCAAAAGCCCCCGGATACCTCCGAAAATGGCGACGGAAATCAAGGTCGGGACGGTGGCGGCCCAAAAAATCCTCCGCGTGATCCCATCGAAAAATATCTTCGCCTTTCCCTCGGCCCTGGCGTAGGGGAAAAGGGACATCATCCAGACCATGGCCCAGCGGCTTGAGACGCACATGACAACCAATCCCGCCGTCCGATGCTCCAGACTTGATACCAGCGCCACCTTGACTAGGATTACGCACACCAACCCTAAGACGCCCCAGGAACCTACGTGAGGGTCGCGGAGGATGTCGAGCATCTCGGCACGGTCCCTTCCGCTGAAGAGGGCGTCGGCGCTGTCGGCGAGACCGTCCAGGTGGAGACCGCCGGTCAGAAGCGCTAAAGCTACGACCAAGAAGATCGCCGTGGCCGTCGGATTGAAAGGGGATAATCGGCCCGCCCCCGCGAGGATACAACCTATGAGTAGACCGACGAGGGGAAAATAGACCATCGTCCGGGGGGAGGGGGCGCCGGCGGAATTCCCAATTCTTAAAACCGTGAGGAAACGAACGGCGTCGAAGAAAGACTTCAACCACCCCCCACCTCGATCCTCCCCCACAGGGCTCATCCTTACCCACATCTTTGTTCCCCCCTTTGAAAAAGGGGGGTGAGGGGGGATTTATGCGTCGGCCGACGTCGAGAATCAAA
>PMLF01000232.1 GCA_003158755.1 Elusimicrobiota bacterium
ACGTTGGGCACGTAATCCAGGTCGCACTCCGGGTCCGGAGTTTCGTAGTTGATGGTGGGATGGATCATGTCGTTTTCCATGCAAAGGAGAGTAGCGATGAGCTCCACGGCGCTCGCCGCCCCCAAGAGGTGACCCGTCATGGATTTCGTCGATGAAACAGCCAGTTTCCGCGCGTGGTCGCCGAAGACGTTTTTGATTACCGCCGTCTCGGTCTTATCGTTCAATTCCGTGGAAGTGCCGTGGGCGTTCACGTAATCGACTTCTTCGGGTTTCAAACCCGCGTCGTCCAAGGCCAAACGGATGGCTTTCGCCGCCGCCTTGCCTTCGGGGGATGGGGCCGTGATGTGGTAGGCGTCGTCCGTGGCGCCGTAGCCGGCGAGCTCCGCGTAGATCTTGGCTCCGCGAGCCTGGGCATGTTCCAGGGTTTCCAATACGACGATGCCGGAACCTTCGCCCATGACGAAGCCGGAACGGTTCTTGTCGAAAGGACGGGAGGCCTTGGTCGGGTTGTCGTTGAAAGCGGTGGTCAAGGCCCGCGCTTGGCAAAACCCGGAAACGCCGAGTTGGGTGATGGCCGCTTCCGCGCCGCCGGCAATGATCACGTCGGCGTCGCCCGAGCGCAAATGCCGTTGGGCCTGGCCGATCGCGTGGTTGGAGGTGGCGCAAGCCGAGGAGACGGAATAGTTGACTCCGGTGAACCCGAACTCGATGGCGATTTCTCCGGGGGCGATGTTGGTGATGAGCATCGGGATCAAAAAGGGAGAAACCCTCCGGGGGCCTTTCTCGATCAGGGTCTTATATTCGGCCTCGACCGTCATGAGGCCGCCGATGCCGGAGCCGACGATGACGCCGCAACGCTCCGGGTCGACTTTCGTGACGTCCAGCCCCGAGTCTTGAACCGCCAAACGCGACGCGCCTACGGCGAATTGCGTGAAACGATCCATTCGTTTTATCTTTTTCTTTTCAATGAACTGCTCGGGAGCCCAGTTCTTGATTTCCCCGGCGATGTGGCAGGCGTAGTCGGTCGTGTCGAAGAGGGATATCATTCCCACTCCGGAACGGCCGTTGACGATGGAATCCCAAAAAGCGGCTTTCCCGATGCCGACGGGAGTCACCACGCCGATGCCTGTAATCACCACGCGTTTATTCACGTCATCAACTCCTAGAACCAGTTGCGAAATGGGAAATACCGCTCGTGTTGAGCCTGTCGAAACACGAGCCTCAGTCGAGGGACCTGCTCATCCTTCGACAGGCTCAGGATGAGCGGACTTTTCCAACAGACCTCTCATAAAAAAGGGAGAAGGGGGAAGATGACTTCCCCCTTCTCCCTGAGAGAAACTATTTTTTATTCTTCTTAATGTAATCGATGGCTTGGCCGACGGTCTGAATTTTCTCGGCCTCTTCGTCCGGAATTTCCAGGTCGAAGGCTTCTTCGAGGGCCATGACCAATTCCACGGTGTCGAGGGAATCCGCGCCCAAGTCGTTGACGAAGTTCGCTTCCGGCTTCACCGCTCCGGCATCCACTCCCAACTGCTCCACGATGATGTCCTTCACTTTTTGATCGATGTCGTCAGCCACAGGGGCCTCCTTTGTAATTCCATGCTAGGTATCGAATGGCGAACGACGGTGTTTCCCCCGCACGTCATTCGATTTTGCACCGGGCAACCGATCGCCCGGGAAATTCTTACATGTACATTCCGCCGTTGACGGAAAGGATCACGCCGGTGATGTAGGAACTTTCGGGCCCGGCCAGAAAGAGGGCGGCGTCGGCAACGTCCTGGGCCTCGCCGAGGCGGTCCAAGGGGATGATCTCGGTGAGCTTCTTTTTCTGCTCGTCGGTCAACTTGTCCGTCATGGCCGTGCGGATGAACCCCGGAGCAATGGCGTTGACCAGGATGTTCCTGGAGGCGAACTCGCGGGCGGACGTCTTGGTCATGGCGATCACGCCGCCCTTGGCGGCGGAGTAATTGATCTGGCCGGCGTTGCCCATCAACCCCACGATGGAGGCGATGTTGATGATGCGGCCCGCCCGGGCTTTCATCATGGGGCGGCAGACGGCTTTGGTGCAGTTGAAGACGCCCTTTAGGTTCACCGCCAGCACGGCATCCCACTCGGCGTCGGACATGCGCATGATCAAATTGTCTTTGGTGATCCCGGCGTTGTTGACCAGGATGTCGGCTTTGCCCAAGGCGGCGATGGTCCCCTCCACCCACTTTTCGCATTCCTCGATGGACGTGACGTTGACTTTGGCGGAAAAGGTCTCCACGCCGTATTTGGACTTTATCTCGGCGGCGGTGGCTTGGACGCCGGGCTCGTTCATGTCGCAAAGCGATATCTTCGCGCCTTCCCGGGCGAAGGTTTCGGCGATGGCTTTCCCAATGCCTTGGGCGCCGCCGGTGATGAGAGCCGTTTGATCTTTAAGCCGCATGAAGGAGTCCTTTGCTTGAATTGTCCGTCGAACCGCCGGGTATTATAGTTTAGGCCTTCGCCGGGTTCAAGAGATTATCGGCGGATTTCTTGTCTTCGATGTTGGCGAATTTCCGTGTCTTGTCGATCCGCCGCAGGAGACCGCACAGAACTCGCCCGGCGCCGACTTCCATGAATTGGTCCGCGCCTTCCCGGATCAAAAGGTTCATGGACTCTTCCCACAAAACCGCGTGGTCGATCTGGGCCACCAGGTTGCGGCGGATGTCGGCGGCCTTCCGGGTGAGGTTTCCGTCGACGTTCGTCGCCACGGGAATCGCCGAGTCCCGAATATCGGCGGCGGCGATGACGGGGGCCATTTTTTCCGCCGCGGGTTTCATGAGGGACGAATGGAAAGGGCCCGAAACGTTCAGTTTGACGGATTTTGGGCTGCCCGCCTTTTGGGCCAGCCCGACGGCCTCGTCCACGGCGGCGACGGCGCCCGCGATGACGATCTGTCCGGGACAGTTGAAATTCACCGGTTCGCACACGCCTTTGGCGGAAGCGTCCTTGCAGACCGAGGCCACTTGGGCGCGGTCCAATCCCACGATGGCGGCCATGGAACCGGGGATCGTTTCCGAGGCCGACTGGATGGCCTCGCCGCGGGCTTTAACGAGCCGGAGACCGGTTTCAAAATCAAAAGCGCCGGCCGCGCAAAGGGCGGAATATTCCCCCAAGCTGTGGCCTGCGCAAAAATCGGCGGTGAATCCCATTTCCTTTAATACGGCATGGGCGGCCATGCTCACAATGAAAAGGGCCGGCTGGGTGAAGCGGGTCTGTTTCAATTTTTCTTCGGGACCATGGAGGAACACGTCGACGTATTCGGCGCCCAGGACGTCGACGGCTTGATCGACGACCGATTTGGCGGCCGGGAAATTGTCGCACAAGTCCTTACCCATTCCAACGTATTGGGCTCCCTGGCCGGGAAAAAGGAAGGCGGTTACCATTTTAGGATCGCGGAGGCCCACGTCAACCCCGCGCCGAAGGCAATGAGCCCGACGGAATCCCCCCGCTGAACCCGCCCGCTTCGGACGGCCTCGTCCAGGGCGATGATGGTGGTGGCCGCGGACATGTTTCCGTATTTTTGGACGTTCCGGAAAACTTTATCTTCTTTTGTCTTCAGACGTTTCGCGATGGCGTCGATGATCCTCAAGTTCGCTTGATGGGGAATGATCAGGGCCAGATCTTCGACGGTTTTTCCGCACTTTTTCAACGCGGCCTCCATCGCTTCCATCATGCGGACGACGGCGTGCTTGAAAACTTCTTTTCCCTCCATGTGTATGAACGGGGGAAATTCCCCGACGCCGGAGCCCAAAGGATGGCGGGAGCCGCCGCCAGGGATGCTGAGGATATCCGAGACGGAACCGTCGGAGCCCAAATGGACCGCCAAGAGGTCGGAGGGCCCTTCGGTTTTTTCCAAGAGCAACGCCCCCGCCCCGTCGCCGAAGAGGACGCAGGTGCCGCGGTCTTTCCAGTCGGTGAAACGCGTCAAAGTGTCCGCCCCGATCAGGAGCGCCCGCTTGGCCATGCCCGCCTCCATCATGCCCGACACGGCGGAGAGACCGAAGAGGAATCCCGAACAGGCCGCCGAGAGGTCGAAAGCGGCGGCGTTCACGGCGCCCAAGGCCTTCTGTACCAGACAGGCCGTGGACGGAAAGAGGTGATCGGGCGTGCAGGTGGCGACGACGATGAGGTCGATGTCCGCCGGGGTCAAATGGGCGGTTTCCAAGGCGTGGCGCGCGGCCAAGACGGCGAGGTCGGACGTGGCCTGGTCGGGGGCCGCCATCCGGCGTTCTTTGATACCGGTGCGCTCGACGATCCACTGGTCCGAGGTGTCGACCATTTTCTCAAGGTCGGCGTTGGTGAGTACCTTATCCGGAAGTCCGGCGCCCGTGGAAAGGAAACGAACTCCCATTAGGCGGATGCCTTTAAGAACGAAAGGATGTTCGCGGACTCGTGGAGTTCCTCGGATATTTGCCGGTTGATCTCTTTCTCGACGAGGATGGCCGCGTTGCGGATGGCGTTTTTGATGGCGACGGGCTCCGCGCCGCCGTGGCAAATGAAAGAAGCCCCCCCCACGCCCAGGAGCGGCGCCCCGCCGAATTCGGAAGGGTCCATCTTCTTCTTGATGGCTTGGAAAGGCCCTTGGAGGAGGAACTTGGCGGCGAGCGAGGAAAGGGGGTGTTTTTTGATTTCGGATTTGATGGAACCCAGGATGACCTCCGCCAAACCCTCGCCGAATTTCAGGATGATGTTGCCCACGAAACCGTCGCAGACGAAAACGTCCGCCACGCCCTTCGGGATATCCCTCCCCTCGACGTGGCCGATGTAATTCAAGTGGCTGTCCTTGAGGAGGGGGTGGGTTTCATTTACGACTTCGTTCCCTTTCCCTTCTTCCTCTCCGATGGTCATTAGTCCCACTTTTGGGTTTTCAATTCCAAGCAAGGCCCGGGCGTAAATGGAACCCATCACGGCGAACTGGAAAAGGTGTTTAGGTTTGCAATCCACGTTGGCGCCCATGTCGAGCAGGACGCTGAAACCGCGGACGGTCGGGAAAGTGACGGCAATGGCCGGGCGCGAAACGCCGGGGAGCCGTTTCATGTGCCACAGGGACGCCGCCATGGCGGCGCCGGAATGCCCGGCGGAAATCAGCGTATCCGCCTGGCCTTCCGCCACCATTTCGGCGCACACCATGATGGAGGAGTCTTTTTTGGCCCGGCAGGCTTCGGCCGGTTTTTCGTGCATGCCGATGACCGTCGGCGCGTGGCGGATCAGGAAGGCGTCCTGGGCGCGGTGATGGACCAGTTCCTGGCGGATGAGGTTTTCATCCCCCACCAGGATGATTTCGTGGTCCATCTCTTTGCGGGCCATGAGGGCGCCCTCGATATTGACCGGGAGTCCCCGGTCGCCCCCCATGGCGTCGAGCGCGATGCGGCAGATCATGAAAGAAAGAGTTACTTCCCTTCCTTCTTCTTTTTGACCTTGGGAGCGACGATCAACTCGCCTCGGTAGTAGCCGCAGGCCGGACAGACGTGGTGGGGTTTAACCGTCGCGCCGCACTGAGGGCACTTCGAAAGGGTTCCCATCACCAGCTTCCAGTTCTGGGCCCGTCGGCTGTCGCGCCGAGCGGGAGAATGTTTTTTCTTTGGGTTTGCCATAGTTATTCAATTCCTTCGGTTCCGGCTTTATTCGTAGGGGAGGGTCTCAGACCCTCCCCGGTAGTTACAGCAGGTTATTTATTGATTTTTAAATCCTTCAACTTATTGAAAGGGCTTTCCGCCGGTTCTTTGGCGCAGCCGCAGGGACCGCTGTTCCGGTTCTTGCCGCACCGGTCGCACAAACCCTTGCAATCTGGACGGCAAAGGGGTTTGAGGGGCAATGCCAAAAGCAAGCTTTGCCGGGCCTGCTCCCCCACCTCCACTTCCTCCACTTCGAACGGGGCGTGGAGGGTCACCGTGGCCTTCAAAGGACGTTCAAAGGGTTCCAGGCATCGTGAACACTCAAGCGCGACGCGGGTTTCCGCCTTGATCAAGGCTAGGATTTCGTCGTCCACCGCTTCCGCATGGACGTTCAAATGGATCGGTGCGAGCAGGGACGGCCGGTCGGGGAGCGCCGAAAACATTGTCTCCACCGGAACCGTCTCTTCCAAGTCCAAAGGTCCGCAGTCCCTAACCTCTCTTGCGCGGAGCTTCATGTTTTCCCCCCATGAATTGGGGGATTTTAACGGTTTGCCGGTAAACTGTCAAACTTTCTGGGCGATCGATCCCAATAGTTCCTTCCCCATCTTGAATTTGACCCGGCGGCGGGGCGGGATTTGGACCGGTTCTCCGGTTCGGGGGTTGCGGGCCGGCTTGGATTTCCTCATAACCACGTGGAAGGAGCCGAACCCTTGGACCACCACTTTGTCTCCATCCTGAAGGGCCTTGCGCATGGCGTCGAACACCCGGTTAACGGCCGCTTTGGCTTCGGTCTGGGTGCTGACAACCCGGGATATTTCTTGAATTAGGTTATGTTTGTTCATTTGGTTTTCTCCAAAAGTTTCGCCACGCGGAACATTTCGTCCGATACGGGACGGGTCATGAGGTCCCGCAAGGACTCTTTGGCGGATTTCCCTTCGTGGAGGCAGCGATAGATGTCTTCAATGATGGGAAGGTCTAACCCGAGTTTTTGGCCTAATTGGTAGGCGCTCCGGGAGGTCACGACGCCTTCCGCCACCATCGTCATTTCGGAAAGGGCTTGCTGGAGCGTTTTGCCTTGACCGATCTTCTCTCCCAGGGCGCGGTTGCGGGAGTGTTTGGAAGTGCAGGTGACGATCAAGTCCCCCAGGCCCGAGAGCCCCGTGAACGTGATGGCCTGGGCGCCCGACGCCAACCCCACCCGGGTCATTTCGTTCAATCCCCGGGTCATCAGAGCCGCCTTGGCGTTGTCGCCCAAGCCCAGGCCGTCGCAGATTCCGCAGGCGATGGCGTAGATGTTTTTCAAAGCCCCGCCCAACTCCACGCCGATGGTGTCGGGGCTCGTGTAAACCCGAAACGCCTCGGATTTGAAAAGAGTTTGAACCCGCGCGGGGAAATCGCCCGGGCCCGCCGTCACCACCACCGTGGGGAGGCGGCGAGCCACCTCTTCCGCGTGGGAAGGGCCGGAAAGCACGGCCACTCGGCCCGACGCGGCGGGAATTTCCTCGGAGACGATTTCCGACATCCGTTTCAACGAATCGTTTTCGATGCCTTTCGTAACGCTCAATACCCATCCGTTCGAGGGGAAGACGCCATTTTCCCGAATGGAGCGCCACGTCCGTCGAACGAATTCGGAAGGAACGGCGCTGACCAACAAGGTTCGACCCGCTAGGGCTTCGCCTAAATTGCTCGTGACCGCCACGGAACGATGAAGGTCCAATTGGGGCATGACCTTGAGGGTCCGCGCGGTCCTCAACGCTTCCGCCGCTTCGGGAAAGAACTCCCAAAGGACCACGTCGTGCCCGTTTTGCGCCAGGAGGTCCGCCAGGGTGGCTCCCCAACTGCCCCCGCCGATGATCGCGATTTTTTCCGTCACGGTTTTTTCCCGAAAGCGAGTTCCTCGCCTTTGAGGAGCCGCCGGATGTTGGGAACGTGCCGAACG
>PMLF01000269.1 GCA_003158755.1 Elusimicrobiota bacterium
TGGAGAGGTGATCCGCGCGCGTCCAACTCGGCGGTCAATTCCGTGAAATCGGCCTTCAACGCCTCTTCGCCTGGATAATCCTCATCCATGACCGCTTGAAAATCCGCGGCCCGCAGCGGGTGGTCGGTCAAAAACAGCAGGAGTTCCAAAACTTTCCGTCGGTCACTTGGTTCCATCGATGTTCTCCTCTGCGGGCGCGGGTTCTTCCGCCATCGGAACGGCCGACGGCGTCGCTTCCGGCTCCGCGGCCGCCGGGGTTTGTTCGATCTCTTTAGGCAGGGCTTCCATGCGGTAGACCCGGATATCTCCGAAATGTTCCACCTGACGCGCCACGATTTGCTTGAGCCGGATCAATTCCAAAATGGCCAGGAAGGTGACGATGAGTCCCTTCCGAGTGGTCTCCCGCTGCAATATCTCCTTGAACGTCGCGAACGGCTTATCCGAGAGGAAAAAGAGGATGTTTCGAATCTTGACCTCGAGCGGGACTTCCTCGTAAACGATCTCCCGGACCTCGGGCTTGAGGTTCTTGAGCACGTCCCGGAAGGCGTCCAAAAGGTCGAAGAGGGACGCCTCCATGGTGAAATCGCCTTCGGCGAGGAGCGGGGCCGACTTGAAATGGACGTCTTTCTGCCGCACCAGCTTGGCTTCCAGGACCCGCGCGGCTTCCTTGTACCTTTGGTACTCCATCAAACGGTTCACGAGGTCCACCCGGGGGTCGGGGCCCTCCTCGCCTTCGGTCGAAGGCGCCGGGAGAAGCATCTTCGCCTTGATCTGCATCAGCGTGGCCGCCAGGACCAGGAACTCCCCAGCCCCGTCGAGGGTGAGCTCCTTCATCACTTCCACCGCCGCCAGGTATTCCCCGGTGATGCGCGCGATGGGGATGTCGAAAACGTTCAGGTCCTCCTTCTTGATCAAATGGAGGAGCAGATCGAACGGGCCTTCGTAAACGTCGACGCTGACTTTGTGCATCATCTCAATCCGATCGCTTTCATGGCCTCGTCCAAGGTCTCCCGGGCCACGGAACGGGCGCGCTCGTTCCCTTTTTCCAAAACGTCCCAGGCTTGGGAGGGCTTCAACGCCGCTCTCCGCTCCCGAACCGTTTTCATCGCGGGGTTCATCAGGGACAGAAGGTGGGTTTTGCAGGCGACGCAGCCGATGCGGCCCTCCTTGCATTCCGCCTCACGGACGGCCGAATCCGGGTTGTAAATCTTGTGGAACGCGAACACGACGCAGCCTTCGGGATGGCCGGGGTCGTTGGCGCGGATCTTCGCCGGGTCGGTGAACATTTGGGAAACTTTCTTCTTGAGGACCCCTTCATCGTCGGTCAACTCAATGGCGTTGCCGTAGGATTTGGACATCTTCCGATTGTCCAATCCGGGGACCCTCGCGGTCTTACCCAGGAGCGCTTTCGGCTCCGGGAACACGTCGCCGTAAAGGTGGTTGAAGCGTCGGGCCAGGTCCTTGGTGATTTCCACATGGGAAAGCTGGTCTTCCCCCACCGGCACTCCGAAGGCCTTGTAGAGCAGGATGTCCGCCGCTTGCAGGACGGGATACCCCAGGAACCCGTGGGTGGTGATCTCCCGTTCGGCGAGCTCTCTCAATTGTTCTTTGTACGTCGGGATGCGTTCGAGCCATCCCAAGGGGGTGATCATGGAAAACAAGAGGGCCAATTCCGCGTGTTCCGACACCCGCGACTGCTGGAAGATTACGCTTTTCTCGGGATCCAGACCGACCGCGAGCCAGTCCAGGACCATCTCTTCGACTTTCGATTTAAGGGTCTTCGATTCGGCGTAGTCGGTGGTGAGGGCGTGTAAGTCCGCCACCATGAAAAAACATCGGTAGTCCGGGTCCGCCTGCAGTTCCAGCCAACGGACCAGGGCCCCCCAGTAGTTTCCCAGGTGGAGCTTGCCGGTGGGCCGCATACCGGAGAGGATGTTTTTTCGCGGGGAATTCATAAGGTCAGGAAAGGTTGATCCTAATTTTTCCGAGGGAAAAAGTCAAACCTGGGCCATTTTTTCGAGCAGGGACCTGGAATAAGTCAGTTTTTTCAAGTCGTCGAGAGCCGCGGCGAAATCGGAGGATCGGGCCAGGGCGGAGAGCCGGGCGGTTAAAGGGTCTCCCGAGGGAGCGGATAAGACGGCGGCCGAATCCGGCGTCCACTGGAAGGCCGGGCTCCAGAACTTCCATAGACCCCATTCCCACAACATTTTCATGGCGGGCTCCGAATCGTTTTCCTTTAAGAGGTGTGTCAATTCGTTTCGACGGCGGGCGGGAGACAGAAGAGACGGGAGACCGGTCTGGACCGCCTCCCGGATTTTTTCCAGAGTGCCGGTTTCCACCGTCCAACCGTAGCGTCCGGCGTAGCGGGCGGCGCGATAGATCCGAGTGGGATCGTCGACGAAACTGGCATCGTGCAGGGAACGAATGAGGCCCTTTTGCAGGTCTTCCCGGCCTTTGAGGGTGTCCTCCAACGCCCCCCACCGTTCGGGGGTCACGTGCAAGGCCATGGCGTTTACGGTGAAGTCCCTTCGTCGGAAATCATCGGCCAAGGGGGCCGGTTTGACCGTCGGCAGGGCCGCGGGGCGGGCGTAAGTTTCGGTGCGGGAGGTCACGACGTCCAAGGCGGTACCGTCGGAGAAATAAAGGGTGGCCGTGAGAAAGGCAAGGTGGCGAACAGTTTTGGATACCTGGAAACGATGTTGTCCCTCCGCCAAGATGGGGGCGATGCTTCCCTCCACCACGACGTCCCAATCGAAGGGGGTTCTCCCCAGCATCATGTCCCGCACGCAGCCGCCGACGAGAGAAACGGACTTCACCGAGGAATGTTTGACGGCGCCCAACGTCTTAAAACGGGTTAGCCAGGGTTCCGGAACGGTATCGAGGAAAGGCATGGGATTATTC
>PMLF01000227.1 GCA_003158755.1 Elusimicrobiota bacterium
GGGGTGTCTTTTTAGAGATCCAAGAGACCTTTTGGACAAGCAAAAGGTCTCTTGGCCGGGTGTGGGCTGGAAGCCCACGACGTTGGCTATTAGGTAAACGATCGTGATTATATTCAAGGGAAGTTTTGAGAAATGAAGATTTTGATCATTCAACTCCGGCGGATCGGGGACATCATCGTCACTACTCCGGTGATCGGCGCCCTTCGGGAAGCGTTCCCGGACGCGGTTATCGATTTCTTGTCGGAGCCTATGGGCGAGCCCGTCCTGCGCGGCCAGCCGGGGTTGAATGAGGCGATCCTTTTTCGGAAGGAAAAATTCTTTTCCCTCCTTGCGGAGATCCGCCGACGGCGTTACGATTGCGTGTTGGATTTCCTGAACACGCCGCGCTCGGCTCAAATCGTTTTGGCGAGCGGCGCCGGAGTTCGCGTCGGGTTCGACGTCCCTTTTTGGGGTTTGGTTTATAATCGTCGGGTTCGTCCCGCGTCCCAACCCAAATACATCGTGGAGCAGAAGTTCGACTTGCTCCGCGCCCTTGGTCTTAACCCGCGCCCCGCTTTGCCTGGAATCCGATTGGCGGAGGAGGACTTCGTCGGCGCGAAGGGATGGTGGGAGAAAAACGAATTGAGCCGGTTCCGAAACATCGTGGGGTTGGCTCCCGCCCATCGCCGGGCTATCCGCCAATGGCCGGAAGAAAAATGGGCCGGCCTGATCCCCTTGCTCCTTTCGGACGAAGGCCGGGCGATGCTGCTTTTCGGCGGGCCGGGAGAGGAATCCCTCATGGAGAGACTGGCCGCCCCGTTCCCCGACCGCGCATTCCCGGTACCGACGGGACCGCTGCGGCAGGCGGCGTCGGTCATGTCCCGGTGCCGGGCCGTCGTTTCCAATTGCAGCGGGTCCATGCACTTGGCGGTGGCGTCGGGGGTGCCGACGGTGACGATTTACGGCCCGACGATGCCGGAGGTGTGGAACCCCCGACGGCCGCCGCACCGATACGTGCGGGCGCACGGGTTGGCGTGCCTGGGTTGCCACCTGGACGTTTGTCCTTACAAGCACGAATGCATGGATTGGATTTCCCCCGAGCGCGTCGCCGGGGAAGTGGAGGCGGTCCTTTCATGAACGCCGTCGATATACCCGATCGCCTGGGGTGGGCGTGGAAGGCCCTTTTTTGGCCCGCATCGCTCCTATACGGCGCGGCGGTCCGTACGCGGATCACCGCCTATCGGCGGGGATGGATGGAAACCGTCCGGCTGCCCGTCCCGGTCCTTTGCGCGGGCAACCTGACCGTCGGCGGGTCGGGAAAAACTCCGGGGGTCATCTGGCTCGCCGAATATCTTTTGAGTCGCGGGCGCAAACCCGCCGTCATCACGCGCGGTTACGGAGCGAGGGTTTTGGACCCCGTGAGGATCGTTTCGGACGGAGCGGGGCGGACCATGACCGCAGAGGAAGGAGGGGACGAACCCGCCCTGATCGCGCGCCGTCTTCCGTCGGTCCCGGTGTTGGCGGGGGCGGACCGGGCCGCCGTGGGCTGCCGTGCCGTCGAAGATTTCGGCGCGGACGTCCTCGTCATGGACGACGGGTTCCAGCACCTGCGCCTTTTCCGCAACCTCAACCTCTTGTGCCTCGACGCCACGGAAGTTCCCGCCCTCTTTGAGTCCGGCGGGTCCTGTCTGCTGCCCGCCGGCCGCTTGCGGGAGCCTCTTTCCGCTCTTTGGCGCGCGGACGCGGTGTTCCTGACACGGGCGGAGCTCATGACCGTGTCCCGGCTGGCCTTCGTCCGGCGGAAGGTGGAGGAATGCCTCCTCGACGTTCCCGTCGTTCCCGTTTACGGTTCCCTTTCCTTCCGGGACAACGCGACGGGCCTCCCGCGGACGGAAGCGTCGTTTCGCCGGCAGCGCTTCTTGGCCGTGACGGGGTTGGCGCGCCCAAAGGGTTTCGAGGAGGCGTTGAGGCTCCGTGGGATGCGCGTCACCCCGTGGAGGTTTCCCGACCACCATTTTTTCTCGGCCGTCGAACTCGGCCGGATCCTCAACCGTTCCCGGGTCGAAGGATACGAGGTCGTCGTGACGGAAAAAGATGCCGTGCGCCTGCCCCCCGATTTCCCCTGCTTGATCGCCCGCCTCGATTGGCTGCCTCTGGAGGCGCGGGTTCCGGAGAAAGGCGACACCACCCCTCAGCCGCGTACCGTTCCATGGACCCAACGGATCGATTCCGCTATTTCTTAGAGTACTTGGCCGCGCGGGCCTTGTTCGCCGCTATGGGTTCCCTCCCGGAATGTTTGGGACGCCCCATCGGGCGTACCTTGGGCCGGTGGGTCGGCGGCGCCATCCGATCCCGCTCACGCCGCGCGGCGGAAAATCTCCGGTTCGCCTATCCCGACGCCGATGAAGATCAAATTCAGGGATGGGTCCAAGGCATGTGGGAGAACCTCGGCGAGGCCGCCTGGGAATTTTCGCGTGTTCCCTCCCTCGACGCCGACGCGTATTTCCGCATGGTCGAGGTGGAGGGGTTGGACCTCCTCCGCGCCGCCTACGCCGAGGGCAAGGGCGTCATCCTTTTCGCCTCGCATCTGACCAACTGGGAATGGACGACGCTCTTCGTTTCTTTCTCCCGGTTCCCCGTCGCCGCCATCGCGCGGCGCATGAAGAACCCGTACGTCGATGATTTCCTCACCCGCGTCCGGTCCCGCCACGGCGTCACGATGTTCTCCCACAAGAACGCCGTGCGGGAAGGCCTCCGTTGGATCAAGGAGGGGAAAGTCCTCGGGATACTCGTGGACCAGAGGATCACCGCGGGAGGCGCCCAGGTCCCCTTCTTCGGACGGCCGGCCTTCACCACCACGATGCCGGCGCTCCTGGCGATCCGGACGGGCGCGGCTCTCCTCGGCGTGAGCGCCCACCGGGAGGGGAACAAAATCCGCGTCCGCGTCCATCCCGCCGTCGACCTTGCACCGTTCCACGGCGATGCCGTCGGTGTCACCGTCGCCACGACCGCCCAGGTGGAATCCTGGATTCGGGAAGACCCCCGGCGATGGCTTTGGATGCACGGCCGGTGGAAGCTTTGATTTCCGTAGGGATCGCGTTAAGGAATTTCAGTTTAATGACCGGTGTGAGCCGTTTGGTGGGGGAACTCGTCCGACGGCTTCCGGAGCGGGGATACTCGCCCGTCGTCGCCGCGCGGCGTCTGCCCGTGGAACCGTTGGAGGGATGCCGCGTTGAGCGCGTGGGGATGTTGTCGTTGACGTCGCGGCTGAGGGCCGCTTCCTTCGATTGGGCGGCCCGCCGTTGTTTGGTCCGGGCTCGGGTTCGGTTCGTGCACGGTCACGGGGATTTGACGCGGCAGGACCTTCTGTCCGTCCATAACTGCGACGCGGCCGCGGCGCGCTGGGTGCCCGGCGGACGCGAGTCCTCCGCGGGAGTCCTCTACGTTCGCCGCCGCCAGTTCAAAAACTGCGGCTTCGTTTTGGCGGTTTCCGATATGGTGAGGCGGGATTTGACGAAGTATTACTCCGTCCCGCCGGAAAAGATACAGACCGTTTATCCGGGCGTGGACCTGGACCGGTTCCATCCTCGGCTTCGTCCCGAGGCCCGGGAATCCCTGAGGAAGGCCGCCGGTTGGTCTCCTGAGACGCGGGTCGTGCTCTCGGTCCTGTCCGGAGACCCCGACAAGAGGAACTTTTCGTTGATCACCCGGGCCGTGGAGATCTTTTCGGATCGCCGTCCGGCGGCGTTGTGTCTGGTGGGAAACGTTCGATGGGAGGGAGACCCGGCGGCTCGCCGGCTCAAGGCTCGGGGCCGTTTGCACCACGTTCCCGCCACGCCCCGGGTGGAGAAATATTTCGCGGCGGCGGACGCCTTTTTACTGCCCGCCCATTACGAGGAATTCGGGATGACGGTTTTGGAAGCGATGGCCTCGGGATGCCCGGTCGTCGTGAGCGCGCGATCGGGAGCCTCGGAGTTGGTCCGTCCCGGGGAGAACGGTTTCATCCTTTGGGAGCTCCGCGACCCGGGGGAGGCGGTGGACGCTTTGGACCGCCTCTCCTCCCTTTCGGGGGCCGGGACCATCGCTCGTCGGACGGCGGAACTTTATTCCTGGGACCGCCACGCGGACGAGATCGTCAGGATTTACTCACGATGGACGTAGGCGGCTCGAGAACGACGCCCTTGCCGAGCATGGCGTACATGTGGGCGATGTTCCTCAAATACCGCCAATCCACCGGTTTCAGGATGTAGTCGCAGGCGCCCGCCCTCGAAGCCTCCAAGGCGTAGTTCGAGTTCATGTGGCCCGACACCATCACCACCGGAACTCCCGGCGCCGCGGCTTTGATTTCCTTCAGCACGTCCAGGCCGCTTTTCCCCGGCATCTTGATGTCGAGGAATACGATGGTGGGTGGGTGCTTGGCCATCGTTTCCACCGCATGGTCTCCGCTCTCCAATGTGGTTACATGGAAGTCGTCCTTCTCCAGCATCCGCGCGGCGACCTGCCGGACGCACTCTTCGTCGTCAATGAACAGGATTTCGTCTTTCATGGCCGTCCCCCTTATTGAATTGGATCTCTCAAAAACGAGCTTAGATACGCGATGCTGCGCAGGTAGTTCCAATTCACGGGCTTGCTGAGGACGTCGCAGGCGCCCAGACGCCGCGCTTCGTCGCGGCCCACCGCACCGGCGTACCCGGTGAGAAGGACCACCGGGATTTCCGGCGCGACCCGCTTGATCTCCTTCAAGACCCCCAGCCCGTCGATCCCCGGCATATGCATGTCCAGGATGACGAGGCAGGGCTGTTTGGCCATGACGACGTCGCGGGCTTCCTCGGGGCGGGTGACTCCCGTGACCAGGAAGTTGTCCTCGTTCAATCCTTGTTTGAGCAGTTCGCAGACGACGGACTCATCGTCCACCACCACGATTTCGTACGGCAGGTCTCTCACTAGCGGGCTCATCGTTGAAACCTCCTGTTTGAAAAGTTGATTTCACCGGCCCGGGCCGCCCCCCGGACGCGTTTCGCTTCGGTCCGAGGGGTCCCCCCATAGGCCCAGGTGACGGAGATCCTCTGCACGTTTCCCAACTCTCCGAAAGGCGCGAAAGAGTAGTCGAGGGAAAAATTGCGGATGACGATGCCGAGGCCCGAGGTGATGCCGGCGAAATTGGGTCCCGCCGCCATTCCGTCATAGCCGGCCCGGATCGTCAAACAACTCAGGGCGGAGAATCCGAGGCCTCCGCCGAAAGCCATTTTAGAACCGCGCGCCTGGGCGGTTTCAAAATTCCAGGAGAACTGCTTTTCTCCCGGACGCAGTTCCACGCCCGCCCTCACAGTCGTCGGCAAGGGGTCCTTGGCGTTGTCGAGACCCGCGGCGGCACCCGCGTTCTGCAGGACGAGGCCCACGTTCCAGCGTCCTTCGCCGCCGCGGGTAAAGACGCCCGCGTCCCACGCCAGGGCTTGGCCCGAGGCGGAAGCCTGGCCTACGAAGCCCTGCGAAATTTGTTTGACGCCACCGCCGACAGAAAAGTTTTCGCCCCAGGCGCGGCTGAGCGAGACCCCCGCGGTCTGAGCTTTGTAAGCCGACCGCCCCGTGACGTTCCCCAAGTTGTCCGTCGTATCGAAGGAAGGTGTGTTCCACTGGCTCACGGACACAGCCATGCCCCAGGCGCCGTCGCGGTCCTCCTTCCGGAAATTCCCCTCGTAATGGGACACTTGCGTGCCCAGGATCCACTGGGTCTGACCCGCGGAAACGCTGACTTTCGCTTTGGCGGCCGCCGGCAGCGCCGGGTTGTGGAAGGCCGCGAAGCCGTTGTCGGGATCGGCCGCGCCGGTCTGGCCCAGGGCGGCGGACCGGGAATCCGGCGAAACTTTCAGGAAGTCCGCGGTCGTCGTTCCGGCCGCGAATCCGAACCCTGCCAGGATCGTCAAGGCCGCCGTCGTAATCGTGAACTGTTTGATCCCGGACATCCACCCTCGCGTCGTCGTTTTCATCGGAGCACCGCCACTAAGCCTTTTTTGTGTTCCCAGCCGCGTTCCGTATCATACCGGCTGGCCAAGTAATAATAGGGTCCCGCGGCCACCGTTTCACCGGAGGTGTTCCGTCCGTTCCACTGGACCTGGCCGGTTTCGCCGCCGGAGACTTCCGCCACTTTTTCTCCGGACATGGAATACACCGTGACCTTGGTGTCGGCGAGGAGTCCGTCAAACGTTACGTCGGCGTCTTTGGATGCGCGGAACGGGTTGGGGTAGACCACGAGGTTGTCCAGCCCCGACGCTTGGGTGAAGGCGAAGTTCACCGTCACCACGGTGCCGTTCGCTGCCGTGACCGATTTTTCCAGGCCGCGAACCTGGCCGTACGAGGCATTGATCGTGTAGTCCCCGTTGGGGAGGGAGAGCCCGAACATTCCCGTCGTCGCGTCCGCCCTCGCCGTTTGCACCACCTTTCCGGCCGAGTTTAATACCCGGATGGACGCCGGCACGGGCTGCCCTTCGCCCTGGGTCGTGCCTTGGACGATGGACCGCTGCGTTACTCCCGCCAGGGCCGCCATCACGTTCAGAAGTCCGGAGCCGTAGCGGACGTCGACGCCGGGATCGCCCAGGTCTCGGGCCGTGGAAGTCAGGACGCTCCGTAGTTGATCGACGGAAAGATTGGGGTTTGCTTCCAGGAGAAGCGCCGCCGCCCCGGCCACGTGGGGAGTGGCCATCGAGGTGCCGCTCATCGTTTGGTACCGGCCGCCGGGGATCGAGGAGGGGATTCCGTATCCGGGAGCGACGATCTCAGGTTTCACGTACGCTTTATTGTTCCAGTTCACCAATCCGCCGCCTGAAAAGGATGCCACCTGGTCGGAATACATCGTGGCGCCCACGGCCATGGCTCCGACGCAGTTGCCGGGGGCGTCCGCTTCCCCGGGGCCGGAGTTGCCCACCGCGAAGACCGGCAGGACGCCCGCGGCCAGAAGACGGTCGGTGACGTCCTGAAATATCTGGTATTGGCCGCTGGCTCCCAGAGACATGCTGAGAACTTGTGCGCCGTCGTCGGTGGCCGGGTTTCCGTCCGGGTCCAAGACCCATTGCATGCCGGCCAGGACTTGAACCAAGGTGCCGCTCCCGCCGTTCAAAACCAGGGCGGACACCAGTTTGGCTCCCGGCGCTACACCGATGGGGGCGCCCGAGGCGCTGCCTCCGACGAGGATTCCCGCCGTGTGGGTGCCGTGGATGCCGGAATCGTGGGGGGAGGAGGCCACCAGGTTGCCGTTGCCGTCGAACTCGGCCCAGGCCGCGATTTTCCCCGCCAAGTCGGGGTGGGATGCGTCCACGCCCGTGTCCAGGTGGCCGATCCGCACGCCTTTGCCCGTGACACCGAAGACGGACCAAGCCGATTTCGCGCCGATCTTGGCCAGGCCCCAATTCTCCATGCCGCCGCCGGAGGAGGAATCTTCCGGTTTCATCTCCGGGGTGCGCACGGCAAAATTTTCCACCACGGTGACGTTGGGATTATTGGCCAGAGCCGCGATGTCTTTGTCCGAAGCCTTCATGGAATAGCCGTTCACGATCCATAAGTCCCCGACGTTTGCGGCGCTGGGGGCGAGGCTTCGGGCCGAGGGCCGTGCCGCCGCCCGGGCCTGGAGCGCCGCGGCCGGAGAGAGGAACCGGGCGGCGGAATTCGCTTGGCCGCCTTTGATCATCACGATCACCGTCCTCCCGTCCGCCGCCTCCGCCGCCGTCAAAAAGGAGAGGGCCAGGATCGCCGCCGCGAGAATCTTTCGAATGGTCGTCGAGGTCTTCATGGGATCAGGTTATCCCTCGGTGAGGGAAGGACCCATGCAAGTAAATGTCAAACGGCGCCGGGATAGATCGCTAAATTCCTCTAAAAGACGATGTGAATCTTATGTGCGGTATTTAAGGGTGAATGACGCGGGATTGAAAATAGAGCGTTTTCCGACGGTAAATCAACGGCTCGTTAATGAAGTCGTTGATAAACTTGTGATTATTGGAGGGGGGGAAAGTGGAAAAAAGGGCTTAGGAAGGGGAAACCGCGTCGGGATTCTTCCACATGTAGCCCCGGCCCGTTACGGAGACGACGCCTTCCGTACGTTCCATGCGCATCTTGGACCGGACTCTCTGCACATGGACGTCGACTGTGCGGAGCACGCTCTTGGAGACGGGCGGTTGCCCCCATACTTTCTGATAAATGAAATCCCTCTTTATGGGTTTTCCTTCGTTCATGGCCAGGAGGTAGAGAAGGTCGAATTCTTTGGGAGTCAAAAAGGGGAAATCCTCCCCGTTTAGGGAGGCGAGCTTGCGTTCCGTATCCAAGCGCAAGGGGCCCTTCTCCAAAATCTTAGGGGAACTGCCTAAATAGGAACCGCGGCGCAGGAGTGCGTGTACGTGCGCCATTAACATCGGGATCTCGAGGGGTTTGCACATGTAATCGTCGGCCCCAAGTTCCAAGGTGATGACCTCTTCGCCTTCCCGGTCCGACGCGGTGATGATAAGGATGGGGATGGAGGAGGTCCTTTCGTCGCGCTTCAAGGCCTGGCAGGCTTCGGTGCCGGACATCTGGGGAAGCCTCAGGTCCAAGGTGATGAGGGTCGGCATCTTGGTTTGTGCCATTCGGACTCCCGCCTCGCCCGTTTCCGCCTCGAAGACCTGGAAATGTTCTTTTTGGAAGACCTTCGACAGGAAACGACGGATTTCGGGCTCGTCATCAACCACCAGGATGCTCTGTTCCATGGGAGACCTTCTTTGTGTGGATTCCCGCCCCCCATATATATAGAAGTTAATGGGCTATTTCAAGGGCGACGCGATTTAATAGAATGCGCGAAATCGAATTATCGATGGAGGAAAAAGGATGATCGGTCGCTTTCGGGTTTTCTTCGGATTTTTGGCGGGGCTGTTGTTCGCTTGGATGTGCCACCCGGCGCCTTTACCGCGCCTGGCGTTGGGTTTGGCCGTCGCGTTGGCGGGGCTCCTGCTCCGCGGTTGGTCGGCCGGATATTTGTCGAAAGGGAAAAGGCTCGCTCAGGACGGTCCCTACGCTCTCTTGCGCCATCCTCTCTACGCGGGCAGTTTCCTCTTGGGATTGGGGTTCGTCGTCGCGGGTACCCATCGTTACTACGAGATCCACGCGTTCATCGTGGTCGCGGCATTCCTGACGTTGTTCTTCGGCGTCTATCCTCGGCGCATCGTCGAGGAGGAGGCCACCCTGGAGAAGACGTTCTGAGACGGTTGGAGGGCTGTCGTCGCGCGCAACAGTCGTTTCCTTCCCTCGTTCCATCCGTATCGCCGCGACAACCCCGATGTTTTTTCCTGGCCCCTCTACCGGAAAAACCGGGAATACCATGCCGCCTTGGGCTGGCTGGCTGGCGTGGCTGTTTT
>PMLF01000025.1 GCA_003158755.1 Elusimicrobiota bacterium
CCCAGCCATAACCCCGGCCGGGAAAGCTTTGAACGATATGAAGAATGTGGTGCCGGGCGCGGAGCCCGTGATTAACCTGTTCAAAGGCAACCTGGACCTGAACCCGTTCCTGCCGGGAATCCCAAGGTTGCATTCCGAAGGGATGAAGAAATTCAGCCCAATGCCGGGCGTGGGCGGCGTGCGCGGGGACGCGGGGCCGTCGATCAAACAACGATTCGAACTGGCGCAGGCGCAAGGAGACACGGCGGGAATGGCAAGGGCGCTGGTGGAAGGCATGAATTCCCCGGTGCAATTGACGTCGGAGACTCTTGGCGTGGTGCGCGTGGCGTCGGCGAACGTATCAGCGAAGTATGCCGAGGAGTTCGGCTTGTTGGATGTGGGTCACGGGACCAGCACGGTAAGCGTGGGCAAAACATTGGAGTCCTTGTCGAACCGGTACGATCGATTGGTTGACCGGTATGAGGCGGCAGCGGCGAAATTGGACGAGGCTTTGGGTGGCAAGACCGCTGGGGAGAGTTCGGCGATTGGAGCGATGGGCGACCGTCTGGAATCCCTGTCGGAGATGCTTTCTTCCGGAGATGTGGATGTTCCCAGCATGGAACAGGCGTTGGGTTCTGCTCGGCACGGAATGAACGTGATGGAACGGCGCGTGGCGTCGATGGAAGGGGCTGTTAAGAGGCTGGAAGTTGGGTTGAAAACGTTGGATTTGGTGAAGCAAAACGCGGGGGCGGGTGGGATTCGCGAGGATCAGGCCCAGGTGAGGGGTAAGGCTTTGATTCGGGCGGCGGACGCAGGCTTGGCCCTGGTGAAGACTGGCTTGTTGGATGGGGACCATGTCGCAGGATTGAAGGCGGTGTTGGCGGGAACTCGGGCGTTTGGAGAAAAGGGAATCGACGTGACGGGGGCGGCGTGGCAGGACCAGATCGAAGGGGCTCATGGGCTAGAGAAGGCCGTTTTGTGGACAAGGAACGCCATACACGATTTGAAGGTGGAGTCCTCCCAGCCCGGGGCAGACTTTAAGACGAAACTGGTTAACGCGGTGAACCCGATACGGTTCATGGACGACGTTTACGGGGCGGTGGATCGGACGTACGATGAGCCTGGATACGTGAAATGGGGCGTAGTGGGTGGAGAGTTCTTGAAAGGGGCGGCGTTGCAGACGATCAAGTATTTGCAGCCGCAGTTGGCTTTGGCGGAAGCGATGGTCCCTATTGCCGAGGAAGACGTGCGGCAGACTGGACACTTGGCCGGTTGGAGTGAAGAGAAGACAGAGAAACGGGCGTCAATCGCCGGGATGACGATGGGCGTTCTGACGATGGCGGCGACGGGCGATGCAACGAAACTGGCGACGTGGGGCTATTTGGCGGTGAAAGCACCGTTGTTCGCGGTGGCCGGATATGGAATCGAGAAAGGGGCGGATTGGGCGGTCAAAGGTATGGGCCTGAAGGGTGAAGCGGCGGAACGAAGGAAAGAGGATTTGATAACGTTGGCATGGAGCGGGATGGGGTTGATGGCCGAATACGGGGCCGTGAAGATGGAACGGTACCTTGGGCGGTCGGAAGCAAAAGCGGCGCAGGCTGGACGGCTGGAGGTAAAGACAGAAATCTTCACGAAGGAACAGAATTTGGCGGGGGAGCGGGTTCAGGAATTGCAAACAAAATTGACCGAGGCCAAAACCGAGGTTGCCGACGCCAGCAAGGAAGTCAAAGAGGCGCAGGCGGAACAAACGAAATTGGGTGAAGAATTGCAGAACGAAAAAGTCACTCTTGAAAAAGCACGGCTGGAGAAAATCCAGGCGAACAATGCGGTGGGAGGGACCGATGGCCGAACAGTTAACGCCGGAGCAAGTAGCCCGGTGGAGCAAGGAGCAGATTCTGGACTTCTTCTCTCGAAGGTTGAGCGAGTCGGAAAAGAGGTTGGGGAACGCAGCGAAAGAGTTCGGGGAGCTGAAGACCGAGTACAGCGAGCTGAAGACCGAGTACAGCGAGCTGAAGACCGAGTACAGCGTATTGAGAAAGGACTTCGAGAGGCTCAAAAAGGAGAACGACGATTTGGCGATCTCGCTAAGAGAGCGGGTGCGCTTAGAGGAAGAGCAGAAGACGCAGCCAAAGGCTACCAAGTAGGGGCGAACCTCGCTAAAGTCCCTGCGGAACTTCTGAACGGGGACGAAATCCGTGGAGTTAGGCCGCCGAGTAAGGAAAACAGCGCATCGGACCTTTCAGAGCAACCAGGTGTGAAGAGTGCCGAGAGCATAATTTCCAACGCCTGGAATAAGACGAAGGTCGTGGTAGGAGCCTCCCTGGGTGGAATTTCGACGGATGTGATTTTCTCGTTGGCGGATGGTGCGAAGGTTTTGTGGCGCGGACTGACCCGTTTGGCCGGTGGAGAAGGCGGAATCTTAAGCGTTGGTGGGGAGCCGGGAACTGACCTGGCCTCGACGGAGAGATTGTCCCGGTCGGAACAGGCGGAGATAGCGGGTCGCCGTGTTCCGCCGCCGGACGGATTGAGCCCTCCCGAGCCTCAAGGGCAGTTGGAAGTGGATTCCCAGTTGCGACCCAAAGGCACCTCCTTCCAGCCGACGGGGGAAAACGTGGGCGGCGATCCCAGGCAAGCGATGAGTTTCGGGAAGGTCACCCCCAAGAGCATCGCGCCACTGATCCCGAAGGACGCGATCAACCGCTTCGAGCCCAAGCGCGGCGGGTCGGCATTCGGCTACGAGACTGATTTCACCGACGCCCAGGGACAAGATTGGCATTACCTC
>PMLF01000336.1 GCA_003158755.1 Elusimicrobiota bacterium
GGTGAGCGAAAAACCGTTTCCGCCTTATGCTCCAAGAAAAATCCCGCCACCGCGCCGGGGACCGTCGCCATCGCCAGGAACGCCAACAAACGCCTGTCCGGCGCCCTGGTTTCATCCCTCGGCATCAAGAAACCGCAGAGCAATTTACCCAATTCTTTACGGAAATAAAGCGCCGCCCCGACGAAAGTCCCCAAATGCAGGGCGACATCGAACGCAAGACCGGGATCGGTCCAATGGAAATATCGGGGGATCAAAATCAAATGGGCGGAACTCGAAACGGGCAGGAACTCCGTCAATCCCTGGACGGCGCCCAAAACGATCTTCTGCAAAACCAGGCTCATCAATTTGCCCCTTTGGTCGCCGTTGATTTTTGTAAAGGGCTACCCTTCATCCCTTCCAAAGCCGCCTTGGCGTCTCCGGCCCAAATAGTGGACGGGTAAAGCGTGATGAGTTTCTCGAGAACTTCTTTCGCCTCCGCCAATCGCCCCAGGGAAAACAAGAGACGCCCCTGCTGGGCGCAAGCGCGGGGAGTCAGGAAATGATCCGGAAAATCCTTGATGAACCGTCCGTAGGCGTCGGCGGCCTCGGAGGTTTTACCGTCTTCCTCCAAAACGTAACATACGGAGGCGGAAGCGAGAGCCTTGTATTCGGGAGAAGCGGCCTGACGAAGCGCCTCGCGGGAGGCGGCGAGAGCCTCGTCCTTTTTCCCTTCCGACAACAAAATATCCGACCTCAATAGAAATCCGTTGACGGCCACGGGACCGGATCGCTGGGAGGACAGGAGGGTATCCAATGTTTTCAGGGCCTCGGGCTTTTGGCCTTGGGACATCTGAGACATGACGTAGGATAATTGCTCCCATCCTCGTTCCTCGGCTTTGCCGAGGTTGGCGACCACCAGGGACGCTAGGATCCCCGCCAGAGACGCCGCGGCGAACGCCAGCAGAACCTGCTGCCAATGACGCACCAGCCAAGGCTCCTTCAGTATCGGGCGCTGTTGAAAAACCGGAATTTGCGATACGCGCATCCTAATCTCCATTTCCACGATATTCAAAAAAATCGCCCCCGGCCGGACTTGAACCAGCAGCCCTCTCCTTAGGACGGAGCAGCTCTATCCAATTGAGCTACGGGGGCATCAATTCGGTGAGGGAGAGAAAACCTACAACAAACCCATCCGCTGGGCGACGCGACGAAGGCGAAGGAGCCCGCGTTCCTCCAACTGGCGCACGCGTTCCCGGGAGAGGCGGAGTTTTTTCCCCACCTCCTCCAACGTCATGCGCTCGTGGCCGCTGAGGCCGAAGCGCATTTCGAGGATGTCCTGCTCCCGGTTCCCGACTTGTTTGAGGGCCTCGGCCAAATCGTCTTCCATGCGGGACGTGGTGAACAGTTGGTCCGGCCCCACGTCCATTTTATCGGTCAAGATGTCGCGGATGAAAAGGTTTTCGTCTTCGTCCAGGGGGGTGTCGAGGCTTCCGACGGACTTGGACGCCTCGTGGGCGTCCAACACGCTCTTGATCTGCCGGGCGGAAAGGTTCAGCTTTTCCGCCATCTCTTGGAGGGTCGGATCACGCCCCAAGGACGAGTGCATCTTGTCCCACTCCCTCACCCATTTTCGCAAAGCCTCCAGAGCGTGCGGAGGGATGCGGATGGTCTTGGACTGCTCGTCCAACGCCCGGCGAACGGATTGTTCGATCCAATAGGCGGCGTAGGTGGAAAAACGGAACCCTCGATGGGGATCAAACTTTTCGACGGCGTGCATGAGGCCCAAGTTTCCTTCCTCAATCAGGTCCAGGAAGTCCACGCCGGGACGGTAATATTTCTTCGCGATGGGGATGACGAGCCGGAGGTTGGATTCGACGATCTTTTTGGCGGCTGGCTTATCTCCCTTTTTGGCCTTTTTCCATAATTCGACCATTCCTTCCTTCGAGACATCTTCAAGCCGTTTAATTCCGTGGAAGTAGAGGGTTACGGCGTCCAAGCTGTCACGTATCAAGGGCATCTCCCGGTCGTCTTAAAAGGTCACGTCGAAACCTTCGGAGTCGTCGCGCTTCGACGCGACGTCGATCGCCTGCACATGTTCCACCCGAGCCCAGGGGTGGCCTGTCCGGACGCGCCGGAGGAGGTCCTCCAACACCGGAGGCGCTGCTTCGGCCTCCATCTCCACCGATCCGTCGGGAAGGTTGCGCACCCAACCGCGCACGCACAACGCCATGGCCGCGTCCAAGCAAAAGGCCCGGAATCCCACGCCCTGGACGCGCCCGTAAAACACATACCGTCGACGGATCATTTCGCTCACGCTCTCGGGGTGCGGGGATTTGAACCCCGGACCTCNNCTTGGTCCCGAACCAAGCGCGCTACCAACTGCGCTACACCCCGGGAGCGGGAGCGATTTTCCACACGGACTCGAAACAATACCACTGGTCCGGGTGATTGAGAACGTATTTTTCCAAAATTCTGGCCATCCGGTCCAGCAATTCTTTCACGGCCTCGGGTCCTTTGCCGGCAGGCCAGAGAGGATCCTCGATCACCGCTCGGTAACGGCCGGGACCTTCCAGCAGCACGAAACTCGGCAGCACCGGCGAACCCTGGCGAACCGCGAACACGAAGGGGCCTTTGGGGAGGCGAGCCGGGCGGCCGCACAGCAGAACGGACTCCCCTTCTTCGCCGAACGGACGGTCCGCCAACACGGCCAGCGCGCCGCCGCGCGCGAGCACCCGGGCCATTCCGACCGCCGCGCCTTTCCCGACGGGAAGGTACTCCAAGCCCGCCGCCCGGCGCCGCTGAATGAATTTTTGCATCGCGCGGGAACGGTAGGGTTGATAGACGGCGGTGGCGTCCCATCCCCACTGCGCCAAGATCTTCCCCCCCAGTTCCCAACTGCCGAGGTGCGACGTGAGGAAGAGGGCTCCCTTCCCTTGACGGAAAGCCTCCTCGGCTTTCTCGCGCCCTTCGACGCGAACCTCCGGCGTGCCGTCCAAGAGGAAGTCCGCGAGAGTATATCCGAAATTACGGAACACGTTGTCCACGCGGACGCGTCGGCCGCCGAAGGACCGGATCACCTCCAAGTTCCGCCGAACGGCCCGTCGCTGCCAAGGGAACAGGCGGCTCAATATTTTCCCCAGGGCGCCGGCCAATTGATAGCGCTGCTTGGCCGGCAGCCTCTTCATCAGCGTCCGGCCCGCCGCCAAACCCATGGACCAAAGGATCTCCCGCTTCTTCATCACGCCGGCCAAGACGACGGCGTCACGGCGATGTTGGTTTCGCCGATTAAAGAAAGGAGGGAATCGGCCGCGTCATAGGCCGCCCGCGGACGGGCCAGGGACAAACACCGTTTCCGCATGCGTTCCATTCGCTCCCGGTCGGCCAATAAGGTTTGGACCGCGTCCGCCATCTCTTCCAGCGTTTCCGCCCTCTCGGCGGCGCCGTGGCGCAGGAGGTGGGCGGCGTTCCATTCTTCCTGGCCTGGGATCGGCCTTAAAATAATCATAGGAAGCCCCTTCACCAACGCTTCCGCCGTCGTCAGTCCGCCGGGTTTGGAAACCAGGAGATCGGCCGAGCCCATGAGTCGGGGCACCAGGCGCGTCAAGCCGAAGAGCCGGATGGACGGGTCTTCGTCGAACCTTTTATGAAGGTCTTTGAGGAGCCCGCGGTTGCTCCCGCAAACGACGATCACCTGCACGTTGCCCGGCAACCGGCGCAAAGCGCCGACGACTTGCTCCATGGGCCCCAGCCCGTGGCTGCCTCCCATGACCAGCACCACCGGCCGCTTCGGATCCAAATCCAGCCACGAGCGTTCGTCCCGTCCGTTGCCGCGGGCGAGGAAGGAGGGGTCCACGGGAATCCCCGTCACTTTGATGCGGGACTCGCGGATGCCTCCGCGCGCCAGCTTCCGTCGGACCTCATCGGTGGGAACCAGGTAGAGATCGACCGAAGGGGACACCCAATACGAATGAACGCCGTAATCAGTAAGGATCCCCACCAACGGGATCTTCAGCTTGCCCCGGGCCTTCAGAGCGCATAAGACGTTCAACGGGACGGCCTGCGTGCACACGATGGCGTGGGGACGATGGGTTTTGATCAACCGCGCGATTTTCCGGGAGCTGAAGAAGCTCAACAAATCCCGCACGTCGCGGGTGGCTTCCTCGATCAAGGGGTTATCGTACAACGCTTCCCACAGCTGGGGAGTATGCTTGAGGACGTTCATGTACAGCCGAGACACCAAGCGTCCCACGACCGGGTGCGTGTAAGAAATCGAGTTGACTCCGGCGGTGTGCACCCGGGGGTTCACCTGCCGGACGGCGGACATCACCGCCTCGGCGGCCTGCTGATGCCCGGTGGCCGGATTGATGTAGCAGAAGAGAAGATTTTTCATGGCGATCGAAAAAAATTCAAGCCGTCCAATCGGGGCGGTGGGATTTGAACCCACGACCTCTCCCACCCCAAGGGAGTGCGCTGCCGAGCTACGCTACGCCCCGATCGGGCGGCCTGAAAAATCACGATCCAAAAACTCGTATGAAAGATCACCCGACTCCGACGTCGGACCGGCGGAGGGAATCCAACATTTCCGCCAAAACGGACTTCACTTCTTTGAGCGTCTGCACGGCGGCGGACGACTCGCCCAACTCCAGCGCGGCCTGCTCGGGCCCGCGCTTCGTTTCCAGGCGGATCAGCTTCTTCGCCCCCTCGATGGTGAACCGCTTGTCGTAGAGGAGCTCGCGGATGCGGCGGATCGCCTCGAGGTCCTGGCGGGTGAACTTCCGGTGACCCGATGTCCGTCGCATGGGTCGAAGCAACGCGAACTCCCGTTCCCAATACCGAAGGATGTACGGCTTCACCCCGGTGAGCCGGGTCACCTCGCCGATCGAGTAATATTCCTTCTCCGGCGGAAGGGCGACGAGCATGGAGAGCGTTTTAACATTTTTCCGAGCGCTTGTCAGGAGTGGAGGATGCCCAAAACGCCCAGGCGGATCATCATCACCGCGATGGCCGCCAGGAAGAGGGCGACGACTTTGGAGAGGGCCTTCAACCCCGCGGTGCTGAACCCCCGCGCCAAAGCCGAGGCGTAGCGGAAGGCGATCCAAACGACGAAAAGGTTGCAAAGGAGCGACGCCAGCGTCCATTGTCCCCCGAACCGGTCGGAGAGCATCAGGATGGTGGTGAGCGCCGCCGGCCCGATGATGAGAGGCGTGCCCAAGGGCACCACGCCCACGGTCTCGCCCAGATGCCGACGAGCCCGTTCCGAAAAAAGAAGATCGTTCACCGCCAGAACCAGCAATACCACGCCCCCGCCGATGCGGAAATCGTCGGCCGTAATCCCAAGGAGCCGGAAGATGGCCTTCCCGGCGAACAGGAAGACGACCGATATCCCGAACGCCGTAACCGCCGCCTGGGTAATGATCCTCCGCCGACGGGGAACCGGCACCCCTTCCATCATCGTCAGATAGACGGGCAAAGACCCGAACACGTCGATGGCCACGAATAAAGGGATGAACACGCGCCAAAATATTTCCACACCGCCATAATACCAATTCCCCAAAATGGTTTTCTCCCCTCTTTCGTGAGGAGGGGGGCAATGCCATTTAGAAATAAGGTTCGTCTCCCCGGCGAAAGCCGGGGTCCAGGCCGTAAAACTGATTCTAAAAAACCGTTTCAAATCCTGGATACCGACTTTCGCCGGTATGACGGCTTAACTTAGGTCGGGGGAAGGTCTGGTTTGGCCTTTTTCTACGCCTGCTTTGCGATAAGCACGGCCAAGTCCAGAAGGATTTTCAAATCCTTGGACGAAACGATCGGCATTTTTTTCAATATCTCCCACAAATTCTCCACGGCCTCCCGCAAAGGAGAACTCTCCTCCAAGCGCAAAGCCATTTCGGCGGAGAGCATTTCTTTGGGCGCCGCCAACGTCACCCGCACCTCGCCCCCTCCCAACGTTTCCCCACGCCACGCCTCAAATTTCCCGTTCAAAGAAACAACATCCAACTTATCTTCCACAAAAAAAGCCGCGTCTAGAACATGGATATTTTGTCCGACCTTCCCGCCGTGAGCCCTCCGCAATGCGCCGGCAATTTTATCGTCCGCCGGCACCAGGACGAGGTGGGGAAGCCGTACTCCCCCCATCTCAAAAGCTTTAATCTGAGAATCCACCAACCCGCCGATTTCCTTCATATCTCCCTCCCGCACCACGGACACAAGCACAGGGGTCTTCATAGGATCGTCCGCACCTACCGCCGCCCCGCGCCCGACGAAGTTCTGCAGGGACAACAAGGCCCGAGAAACGCTCCCGTCCGAATACCCCCGAGCCTTCAGTTCAGCGGCCAGCGACGCCGTGAAGGCCCTATGGAATTCCAGCTCTTCCAACCGACCGCCCAAATCCCCGACAGCGCGCAAGCAACGACCATCCACCGTCCCGACCTCCAGATCTTTCGCCTCCGGCATCACCTCTCTCAACAATTCCGCCGGATAATGGCGGCCGTCCTCGAAAGCAACCGCCGCCGTCGTCCTCGCGTAATCCCCTGTGGAGGGTTCCTTGACCGCCTTCTTTTCCACCTCTCCGGCGGGTTCTCCCGTCGGCGGAGAGAACAAAGCGCGAACCCCCATCGCCCGAATTCCCAAATAGATCGCCGCCCCGAGCAGTTCCGCCAAAACGTCCTTCCAGTCCACCGCCCATCCCTTGTTTTGGTAATGGGTCCAACGATCTGCCATGAACGTTCCATGCAACGTCTCGACGATCAACGCGGCCGCCGTCAGGACCATCCCTTCCCCGACGATCCTTTTGATCTCCCGCCGCCGTGACAGAGTCGCCTCCGGACGAAAAACCGCCATCCCGAAAACCCACGTCATGAATATCCCTTGCAGAAAGTCGCCGAAATGGTGCCGGAACCACCGCCAGTCGGAATACCCGGACGGCAAACTTACGCGCCAAGCCCTGAAACACAGACAGGCGAGCGTCGCCAAAATGGGCAGCAAAGTCCCCAAGTTGAGCCAATTCTCCGCAGTCCGTTTCGGTTTTGGCGCAAGCGATTCAAGGAGCGCCGTCACCGATTCCCGCTCAATCTTTCGTTCCCACTTAAGCCGGTAATAAGCGGGAAAGAAATATACGGCGCCGGCGGCGCCAAGGATCAGGAATAGAGGGGCCAACGCCCATTGTCTCATGACGACGGACATTGAGAGATAAGACATCCCCACCGCCAAAGCGGAAAAACTTCCCAGGAATACCCAATTCACCCTCAACCGGTCGATTTCGGGATTAGTAGCAATAGGGGANNCGACAAACCGGGCGCGGCGACCATACCCACAACGAAAAGGAAGGACATCAAACCGACTTTCCAAGCGCCCACGCGGACGCCATATATTTCCAAGACGCCCCGCTTGAAAACGTGGGACAGGGCGAAAAGCGCCACGAACACCGCCCCAACCAAAGGCGCCAACACTCCCAGGGTGTGCGACCCACTCAATACGTACCGCAACCCAAGCGCCAAGCTCACCGCCGCCGCGAAACCCGACTCCCATTTGGAAGCGTTTCTCACATAAGCCCGAGCCGCTTCCTGACCAAGCGCCTTTTCCACCTACCAAACAACCACTGAACTCGTAGCGCGGGAAGTTGTCATGATGGATCCACCGCCCGACGGGAGGACGATATTGGGATCGATCAAAGGTCCCGGCTGGGAAGGGACCTTGATGACGATCCAAGTGACGTCGTCCTTCTTGGCTCGCGCGGGATACAAGCGTTTCGCCGCCTTGTCGGCCAAACGTCCGGTCGCCTCGTACGGAGTCGGGGAGGATAAGACGGTCTCGAGGATCTCGTCGTCCGGCAAGGGGTCAATTCCCCCGTCCGACCCCACCAAGAATGTGGACCCCCACGGGACGGTCACATCGCTGATCTGGAAAGCGCTTCCATCGTGCGACAGGGAATTATCGACCAAATTCCTCCGTCTAAACTCGTGGAGGGTGCGCTCGTTGGAACGGTAATCCTCGTTTTTAACGATCGAAAGGAAAGGTTGGGGAGAGCGCCCCCATAAGGACAAGACGTCCTCCAAAGACCCCAGAACTTCCCTCCCGCCGGGCTGGTTGTCCACCGTCAAAGGCAACAGGACGCGCCGCTCCGGCGGGATGAAGTACGTCCGGCTGTCGCCGATGGCGAGAGTCACCGCCCGAACCCCCGAATCTCCCGGGACCAGCAAGGTCAAAGACAAAACCGTGGCCGGCAATTTTCCCCACGGCGTATGAGCGGGCATCCTTTCGGCCGCGAAGGGGACTGCCTCTCGAAGGACCTGTACGGGATCGCGGACGATGTCCGCCTCCCTCGCCGTCAAAATCTCCATAAAAGCGTCGCGGGCCGTGCGGGACGCCGCTTCCCCGTCGGCATAGCCCCCGACTCCGTCGAACACGCCGGAACAAAGGACCCCGTTCGGCAGCCGGAAAGAGAACGCGGCGTCTTCGTTGTGTGGAGGATTTTTTCCGCGACAAACAGCGTCCGCGCCGGGGGTCATTTCAGGCAGTCCCCCAACCGGAACATTCAACGCCTCCCGCCTCCGTTCCAATTCCGTCCGTCCGGCGATCCACACGGGGTCGGCTTCCAGTCGATCCTTAAGCTCATCGACCCTCCCCTCCGGAACCCAGCTCTTCGCTTTCATCCTATATACCGTCGGACCTACCGCCTTGGCGGGCAACGGGGAAGGCCCCCAAGAAAGAACGGAGTTCAATATTTCATCGGCCAGCCAGAGACGCCCTTCTTTCAGCAGCCTCTCGGCCCAATCCATCNNCTCCCGCCGCCACCATGCGGGCGCCCACCTCGCTCCAATTCGACAACGCCTCCCGCCGCTCCCCCGAAAGACCGTCCCAGTCCTTCGTGTCCCTGAAAAACTCCCGATATTCCCGATCCAACCGGACGGCTTCCTCGACAGCCGCATCAACCTCAGGGGACGTTCCTTCATTATTTCCTGTCTCGAAACGGGCACGATCCATCCGGCGATGGGCCGCGACGATCCCCGACCACATAAGCAAGAACGTCGGAATGAAAATGAAGAGGGGGTGTTGGGCCGAGAGGTGCGACAAACCGGGCGCGGCGACCATGCCCGCAACGAATAGGATGGACATCACTCCAACTTTCCAAGCACTTACGCGGACTCCGTATTTCTCCAAGACGCCGCGCTTGAAAACGTGGGACAAGGCGAACGCCGTCACGAACACCGCCCCCACCAAAGGCGCCAATACACCCACGGTGTGCGACCCGCTCAATACGTACCGCAGCCCAAGGGCCAAGCTCACCACAAACGCCGAACCCGATTCCCATTTGAAAGCGTTCCATACGTAAGCCCTTGCGGCCTCTTGACCGAGAACCTTCTCCACCAACCAAGTGACCGCCGAACTGGTGGCCCGGCCTTTCTTCGACGGCCCGGCGCCGAACAACCGGTCAAGGTCCTCGGGACTTAGGATTCGCTGCCGCACCAGCGACTCATCGAAGCGAGTCGACGAACGATCCCGCCTTTCTTTGACGGCGTCGGGCGGCCCGCGGGGAACGCGCAATCGGTCGGGCCTGAAGTAAAGCCAAAGAATTTTCTCCATCACCACGGGGAGGGAATTTCCTTCGGTGCCGGGCAGCGCCACCAACGCCGCGCGAATAATCCTCTCCGGATTCAGCGGCCGGCCCGGCGAACGCAGGGCAAACCAAATGAAAAGCGCCATCCATTGGGCCCGGGCCCCTTCGTGATGCTCGACGGTAAAAAACCCGTCTGCCTTTACTTTGTTGAACTCCCGTTGGAATTCATAGTCCCGGAACATGGGCTCCAACTTCAACCGGAGGAGCCTGGAAAGGATCATCGCCTGTCCCTCGGCCAAGAACTCATGGATGGTGCGGCGGACCAAACCCCAGAATGGGTAATCGTTCTGGGCATCCAGGAAGACATGCTCAAGTTCATGGCCCTGGGTTTGAAAATAATCCGCCTCCGGAGAGGAGGAGCGACGAATTCTCTCTCCGCCGAACACAAGGCCGGCGTTGGCATTGTCGAAATAGTCGCGGGCGCGGGCGCGCATCGTCCTTCGGGCCGACTCCACGAACCCCCTGGCGGATATCCGTTTGAACCCGGATTGANNCGGTTTTCAAGTATGCCTTGGCTCCCGGGGCCAAAGAAGCGGCCATCCGCCAAAAGAGGCCGTCTTCCTTGTCGGATAAATGGATCGCCCCAAAAGCGCTGAAGGCGTAGAGCCGGAAAGGGATAGGGATTCCCAGGGGGTCCTTCCCGCTTTCCCGACGATCCAAGACGACGGCTTGGAACAGGGACTTCCGCTTTTCGTCTTGATAAAAACGTCGAAGGAGGAGGCATCCCAGGCGCAGGGGCATATCGTTTCGCCGCAAGGCATCGATGATCTGATCATCCGTCGTGGTTTCGAAGAAAAGGTCCTTCAACGGTTTCCTATCTTGAAGGGAAAGTCCCGGCGTCAATTGATCCACCAGCCAATCAATCGCCATCGGAGCGCCCCATTCCACGCAATGCCCGAGCACCGATTCCGCTTCGGAGCGGATGTTGAAATCCAAGAAATGGTCCGAGGCCGCCCAATAGAAGAAATCCATCCCCTCCTCCCGGACGAGGTTCGCCTCGGGATCGTCGGCCATTTTGGCAGTTCTCTCGACGACCTTTTCAAGGAGAGAAAAGCGGGTCTCCACCTCTTTCATATAGGCGCCAAGATGCGCGTCGGCGGATTCCCGATCATCGCCTTCGGATTCCTTGAATATTTTCGACCACTGGTATATGGCCTTGAACAAATCCCCAAGGAGCGTGGAACCTTCCCCGCGGGCGATTCGAGAGATTTCCTTGAGATGCGGCGGCGACAGGGAAGCTCGGCCGTCGATGATGTTATGGAGTCGGAGCAGGGCGTCTAACCGAAGCGACAAATCGTCTTTTGAAAGGTCAAGAGTGCGTCCCACAGCCTCGATGAGCCTGAGCCGGTCCGGCCCCTCGAGCCGGCGGGAGATCAGGCGGTTTTCCAGCGCCCGACGGACGAATGGGTTGTTGTCCAATCGTAAACGGTCGAAGTAGGCGCGGCCCATACGGGATTCGGTATCCAGGCGTCGGAACTCATCCTCAATTTTTCTCAGGGTTCTCCGGCTGGAGAAAGCTTCCCGATACAGGTTGTAGAGACGTTTCCGATGCCCCATGTCCCGGACCATTCGTATGCGATCCAGAAAGTTTTCCGGAAAGAATTGGGCTCTACCTTCCGAAAGGAAATATTTATCATGATCGGGTATGTCCGCGAGCTCCTCCTGACTCAGCCGGTCAACAATCGGACGGGAACCGAAGCATATCCCGATGGCCCGAAAGAAGGAATAGGCGGAGATATCGCAATCCGCCGGATCAAGCGACTTCCTGTTGGCCAGCAACTGGATGATCCGTCGGCCAAGTTCTTCTTTGAAAGACGATCTTTGGACGGCGAGAACCGACCAGAAGTCCAACATGTAATTGAAGAGTTTCGTCGCGGTTTCTTTCCCCAGAGCCGGAACGACGTTTTCCAGGAGGAAGTCACAGAACGGCCCGTCCCCATCTTCCAACATGGAAGCTCCGGACAAAGAAAGCGACACGGCATCGGAATTCCCTTTCAAGAGAGGAAGCAATTCCCTCAAAGCCAATGCCGCCCTTTGTTCAGGTCCCGATATATCTCTCGAAAGTAACATCTCCCTGGCCCGCTTAATTAGCCTATCGAGACCTTCCGTCGATCCTCCTCCCAAATAGGCAGCCGCCGATTCCGTTAATAGCGAGGCTTCCCCCTCGGGATCAGCGGCTAATATCCGCAAACGTCCGAAAAGGCGGAAGAAGGTGTCGGCCTCCTCGCCCTCAATCCCCCACCCACGGAGGTATTCGAAAATATCCCCATCGGATATACGATGAAATGGCGCCGCCACGGCGGCGGCAATGGGGGACGCCATACGGGACGGCCTTTCTTCATGGCTTCTTCCACCCTTCCTCGCCGTCATCAACGGCAACCCCAGCCGCGGCGCCGCCCAGTTCCAAAGAGTGTGCGCCCCCACCGCCGTCCCCAACCCCGAAAACGCCCCCAGTCCGCCGACGAGGAGGACGTCCGCCAAAGGCAAATGAAACCCAAACCACGACAAAACCAAGTTCGGCAGAAGGGCGAAGAAATTGAAAAGGACCACGGCCAAAACCCGGAGAACAATTTGCCTCACTTTCGTAGAGGCGGGTCTAAGACCCGCCCCATGCCCTTCTGGTTTTTCTTCCTCGTAAGAGTGCCTAGCCAGAAAAACAATCTGCCCGATCAACCACCCCGCCATAACGACGGCCAAAAGGATTCCGCTCATGAGGTTCCATTTCAAAAACCCCTGTTGGGCCAGAAGGACCCCCACCCCGCCCAAAGCCGGAATCAACCGCCCGCCGAACAATCCTGTCTCAACCACAACGCTAACGCCCAACAGCCGGCGCGTAAGGAGGAATCTCTTGATACCCGACAGGAACCCCGTCAACTTCCCCTCCTGGTCCAGGGCCCGCCAACGATCCAAACGATTTTCAGCGGCGGTGTTGGGCGAGGTCTTCTTCCCATTGAGTAACCACCTCAGCAAGGCGACCCAGGGGGCGGGTTTCTCCCGGTGGTTCAACCACGTCAGGAATCCGATCCAAGGGACCAAGATCACATTGACGATGATGAACCGCAACAAATTAGCCGAGGCGATGTTATGGGTGATATGAGGGACGGCCCACATTCCCACAAGGCCGAAAATGACCCCCTGCATGAAAACGATATCCGGAAGGTAGGAGGGAAAAACCTGAAGGAGGTAGGCCTTGAGGCTGGGCCTTTTTTCGACAGGCTCTCGGAGTGAGGTTTCTCGGTTTTTATTGAGGCGTTTGATCAACCGAGTCGATTCTTGAACCAAAAACACGAAATTAGCCACCCCGCCGAGGTCGAACAGCGATTGGAGCCCCGGGCGCACCCACAAGGATTTCCCCGCCGTGAAATTGGTCAACCACGACAGCCACACCGTCAAAGCCACCCCGTTGATAAACCCGTTGATCCACACCAAGGACAGCACCCTTT
>PMLF01000221.1 GCA_003158755.1 Elusimicrobiota bacterium
GGCCATGGGAGGCTCCACCAACACCGTCCTTCACACGCTCGCCTTGGCCAACGAGGCGGGGGTGAACTACGGCTTGAAGCGCATCAAGGCCCTTTCCCAACGGACGCCCTGCCTCTGCAAAGTGAGTCCTTCCCGGCCCGAGGTGCACATCGAAGACGTCCAGGCCGCCGGCGGCGTGGCCGCCATCCTGAAAGAGGCGGCCCGCAGCGGCGCGGGAGTGCGGCTCAACCTTCCAACCGTCGATGGGACCTTGAAGGATTCCATCGAAGGGGCTCCGTCCCCGGACGGCGACGTGATCCGCACCGTCGAAAACCCTTTCAGTAAGACGGGCGGCTTGGCCGTCCTTTTCGGGAACCTGGCCCCCAAGGGGGCGGTGGTCAAGACAGCCGGCGTCAACTCCGGGATGATGACCTTCGAAGGCCCGGTAGTCATTTTTGAATCCCAAGAGGATGCCTACGACGGAATCCTGAACAAGAAAGTGAAGGACGGCGACGTGGTGGNNGGGCCGGGCATGCAGGAAATGCTCAGCCCCACGGCGGCCATCGTCGGCGCCGGGCTGAAGGTGGCCCTCATCACCGACGGACGATTTTCGGGGGGAACCCGCGGCCTCTGCATCGGCCACGTGTCGCCGGAAGCCGCCGCCGGAGGACCGATCGCCGCGGTACGGAAGGGCGACCGCATCCGCATCGACGCCGCCAAGGGTCTCGTCGACCTTCTGGTGCCCGCCGCCGAGCTTCGCGGTCGGCTCAAGAAACTAAAACCGTTCGCCCCGAAGATCAAACGCGGATGGTTGGCGCGGTACGCCGAACACGTGACGAGCGCCGACACCGGAGCCGTTTTCAACCGCTGATTATTTCACGGGCTGGAGCTCCGCCACGCCTGCCAGTTCGCGCTCGACGGCTTGGACGAGTTTGGCGTCCTCGGGCGTGGTCCGGCTGTCGAAGCGGGCGACGATCTTCCCCGACGGTCCGATGAGAAACTTGTTGAAGTTCCACGTGATTTCCCCGGCGAATTCCGGGTCGGTGGCCTTCTCGGTCAAGAACCGGTAGAGGGGGGCTTTGTCCTCCCCTTTGACGGAGATCTTGGAGAACATCGGAAAGGTCACGTTGTACCGGGTCGAGCAGAAGGTCTTGATCTCCTCGTTCGTGCCCGGTTCCTGGCCCAAGAAGTTGTTGGCCGGGAACCCCAAGACGACCAATCCTTTCTTGTGGTATTTCTGGTAGAGGGCCTCCAACCCTTTGTATTGCGGCGTGAACCCGCACCGGCTGGCCACGTTGACCAGCAAGACAACCTGGCCTCGAAACCGGGAAAGGGGAACTTCCTTTCCGTCAATTTCTTTCAAAGTGAAATCATATACGAATTGAGGCATGGCATCCTCCTTGGAATACGACCGCCGCGGAATTCCCCCGACAACCAAAACGGCGGCGATCAACATCGACAACGTGTGATGTTTCATCACAAGACTCCTTCCCTCCTATCGCTTCCTTTTAAATATCGCGTCCGTCTAAAATCCGATGCCAACGCCGCCCTTCCACCGGGGCGTGTCGTCTTCACCCTTCCATCAACGCTTCCGCGCGAAAATAGTTCTCGTCCGGAAAAGGTAAACCGCCAGGTGGAATCTCGCCGAACCTCCCGGCGGGAGCGTTGCCATCAACGACCGAGGGTGATCTTTAGGAATCTCCGCATGTCGGACCAGGATTTAACGTCCGCTTCTTTATCGTAGGCAATGGCGATTTTGAACTTCTTTCCGAGGCCTGTGGCGGCGGGGTTGGTGAACGCATGCTGGGCGCCGGGATAAACGATGACCTGGAGGTTCGCCCCGGCGTCGGCCATTTCCTTCTTGAAGACCTGGAGTTGGGCGGGGGGGGAGTAAGCGTCGGCGCCCCCCTGGCAAACCAGGATTTGCGTTTTGATTTGTCCAGGCTGGGCCATGACCTTGGCGGAGAGATTCCCGTGGAAGCTGACAACGCCTTTCAAATCTTCGCCCATCCGCGCCATGTTGAGGACGATGCCGCCGCCGAAACAATAGCCGATGGCCCCCACGTCCGAGGGGTCGACGGTTTCTTGGGCGCGGAGGACGGCCAAAGCCGCATCGAACCGCGCTTTGGCGACGACCATGTTCCCCATCACTTCCCCGGAGAGTTTGCCGGCTTGGTCGGTGGTATCGGCGTGGCGACCCTCGCCGTACATATCCAGGGCGAAGGCCGTGTACCCCAGCCTTGCCAACTGGCGGGCCCGTCGATGGGAATAGTCGTTATTGCCCCACCACTCATGCACCACCAGGACGCCGGGCCGGGGGCCTTTAAACGCCGTATCGTAAGCCAGGTAGCCCTTCAGGACCGTGTCGCCGGCCTTATAATCCATTTCGCGGCCGATGACCCTGGCTTGGGCCAAGCCAAGACCGGCGGTCCATAGAACGCCTATTGCCAAAAACAACTTCTTCATGGCGATCTCCTTTTCGATTTCCCGATCTAAAATATTACGTTTAGCCACCTGAAAAAGTGCCGACTATTTCTGTTGTCGATCATGGATATTTAATACACCGAGGCCCGTCCATTTTTCGATAGATCCCCTTGTCGGCGAGTGAAATTCCTATTACCACTACTGTCCCAACGTTGAAACTTGGATTCTCTGAAAATGCTCGTAATACAAAGGGTTTCATAAGAAAATGACCGTAATCGATTTCAAGTCCATGTTAGCATTAGGCCATTTCCCATCGGAGGAATTGGCCTATGAACAGCGGACGGACCCTCTTTGCCCAAGTTATGGATTTCCTTCCCCTGCACGAATTTCGAAAGTGCGTTCGCCGCTATCGCGGC
>PMLF01000288.1 GCA_003158755.1 Elusimicrobiota bacterium
CATGCGGTCGGCCTCGTCGAGCACCAACTGTTCCACGCGGTCCAGGCGAAAGCTGCCGCGCCGGAGGTGGTCCAGGAGTCTGCCCGGGGTCGCAATGAGGATCTGGGCGCGGGCCGCGGAGTGGACTTGCGGTTGAAAGCCGACGCCGCCGATCACTACGGCCGTTTTCAGCCCGGTGAACTTCCCGCAGTCGCGGAACGTCTTCTCCACTTGGGCGGCCAACTCGCGGGTGGGCACCAGCACCAGGGCCCGAATCCCGGGTCTGGTTTCCTTGAGCAGATTGTGGATCACCGGTAGGGCGAAGGCGGCGGTCTTGCCGCTGCCCGTCTGGGCGCAGCCAAGCACGTCCCGTCCCGAGAGGCCCAGAGGAATGGCGGCCTCCTGGATGGGCATGGGTTTCTCAAAATTCATGGCTTTGAGGGCGCGGGCCAGATCGGGGTGAAGACCGAGTTGCGAAAAGGGCATCGAGAGACTCCTAGGGAAAATAAAAAACGCGCGACCTTCAAAGTCACGCGTTCGTTTAAACACACAACGACGGTTGAGTACATTCATTCTACCATATGGCTCGTTCCGGTGGAAAAAAGTTCTTGCAAATTGTTCCGAATCTGGCATAATTACTGGGTAAGATGAAGTACGGTTTCGAACGTTGTCGATTTGCACAAATGTCATGGCCGCGCGGGGGAGTCGCAAAACCCGGGTGGCTTTTTGGCGTTAAGCATTCACGGACGTTTCTGATTCCTGCTTCAAAACCATCTTACACAGGAGAAACACAATGAAAGGCACCGTGAAATGGTTTAACGCTTCCAAGGGGTTCGGCTTCATCACCCCGGAGAACGGCTCCGAAGACGTGTTCGTTCACTTCTCGGCCATCCAGATGGATGGCTATAAGTCGTTGAACGAAGGTCAGGTCGTCGAGTTCGAAACGACCAAGGGCCCCAAAGGCCTGCAGGCCTCGTCCGTCCGCGCCGCCGTCTAAGGCGAATTCAAACACGAAACCCCCGTTCCGGAGACCCGGAGCGGGGGTTTCGTTTGGTACGCCGGGCGAGCGCAGGGGATTTTCGGCCTTCTCCGCCCCCTATTTCGCGATCGAGACCTGCGGCAGAGTCCTCTGCCACAGGGCGAACTCCGTGAAATCGACTTTTCCGTCGTGGTTCGCGTCCACCCGCGCGAAGTCCCGTTCCGCGCTCTTCACCGGAAGCGCGGCCAATTCCTTCAGGCTCACCTGCCCGTCGTGATCCGCATCCAAATAGGCCAAGGACGCCCAAAGCTTCGCGTCTTCCTTGGTCAGGCGTCCGTCCTTGTTCTCGTCCAGGGAGGTCCGGATATGTTCAAGGGACCGCGCGCGCTCCTTCTCGTCTTTCGGCTGATAGAGGACCGCGAACTCCGCCGGCGAAAGGACCCCGTCGCCGTTCGCGTCCAGATCGCGGAACTTCCGGTCGAACAAGCGCAGTTGGCGTTCGCCCGTTTTGCTCAGGCGTCCGCCCTCGACCTTCGTCATCGCGGCGACGGCGTCCGTTGGGATCGCGCTCAAAGGCCGGTAAAAAGCCTCCGGCAACTCCGCCCTTTCCCTGACCAAAACCGCCGGCAGCCCCGCCGGCGTCTTCAACAACGTCCTCCCGGCCGCGGGAACCTCCGGCTTCGTCACGGCCGCCTCCGCCTTCTTAGGCTCCTGACCGACGGGCGCTTCCAACGGACCGACGAACTCCCACCCTTCCACGGTCATGGCCACGGAGCTGAGCCGGAACGACTTCCGCTTCTTTACGACGAGAGCGCTTCGCAGTGTCTGCAGGACGTATCCGGCCGCAACGGTCGCTCCCCGGTCCGGCCCGTTCATGACCTGTCCCACCAGCCGTCCTTCCAGATGGTTCGGCGGATCGAACGTTTCCGACGCCTCCGTCAAAGGCGCCCGGTGGCTGCCCGACCGGGTCACGCCCAACATTTGGCCTTGGATCAAAAGTCCTCGGGACCCCCGATATTCAAACGTCCCGCCGTGGACTCCGCGCCCGCCTTCCCCCTCCATCACTTGGAGCAGGCTCTCGACGACAAGCGAGTCCTTCCCCGCCGCGACGTCCAAACGGCTCCATGTCTTGTAGGAACCGCAGGACCCCGCCCGGCACAAGGCGTCCTTGTCGTCGGGGCGGCACCGACTCTTTCCCGTCTGGTCCAATCGGAGCGTTCCCTTGCCCTGCCTCGAAAAACGGACCAGACAGGGAAGTGTCCCCTTGTAAGGCCCTATGGGAGGGGCTTTGGCTTCGGACTCCGCCCGGAGGATTCGACGGCGCATCTGGGCCGGCGTCATCAGGCAGTCCCGCTCCCACGCGCCTTCGAACGCTCCGAACAGTCCGACATTTCCGTTCGTGACCTTCGGCGGCGCCGAATCCAGCGCCGCGGCCGAGCGCCACCGCTGACCTTTCCGGGACCCCCTCACGACCGTCCCCTCGAAGAACAGCTCCCAGTGCCGCCGGACGACCGCGCCTTCCTTGGAAGAGGACGTCACCGGCGGATGGTGCGTCCCGATCTGAGCCAGACCCCCCACGCGGCCGTCGACCACGTTCCCGTCCTTGCCCGTCATCTCGAAACGCCCCCGCAGGAGACCCTGCTGGAGGTCGTTGTCCATCCGCGTGATAACCCGCAAGTCGGCGATGTCCAGGGAATACCCGGCCCCGTCGAAGTTCCCGTTCGGCGCCAGGTCCAAATGCAGGGCCTCGTCCTCAGCCGACATTTCGCAGCCGGGGCACTTGGCGTTTTCGGCCTGCGCGGACAGGACCTCGCCGCGCGCGTCCTTGGAAAATCCCGTCACGGCCAACCGCCGCTCGCCGTCGGGGCCGTCGCCCTCGCCGGTTCCGGTCTCCGTCAAAGGCGGTTTCAGGGTCCCGGTGGAGGTCGCCGGCCCCTCGCAGCTCGACCCGTCGAACTGCGCCGTCACGTCCCACGCGCCGCCCTCCGTCACCAGGTTGAAGTCCTGGAAACAGCCGTTGGCGTCGGTCGTCACCGTGTGGTAGACGGGCTTGCCGTCGGGCCCTACGTAGCGCAACGTGATCGGCTCGTTGCGCCGCGGCGGCTTCGTGCATCCTTCCGCCGCCAGGCTGACGCACGGCTTCCAGTCCACTCCGCCCCGGTCGATGGGCGCCTTCTGGTTGTTGGGGCACGCCGTCATTCCATAGTCGACGATCAACTGGGTCTTTTGCTGGAGGTCCACGTCCACTTCCGTCTGGCCCCAGCGCACCAGGGTGTCCCCTTTGGGCGTCCAGGCCGTCACCTGCACCTTCTCGACGCTGCAGTCCGGCGTCTTCGAGGACGGCCGCATCATCAACCGTCCCGTCGACAATTCGCCGGGCAGGAGATAGGCCTTCGGCCGGTCGAAGCTCCATTTCCAATCGGCGGGAATCCCCTCCGCCCGGAAGTAGAACGTCCGCGCGCTGTCGGTGGCGTTCGCCACCTGGAACGGGAAGTCGACCGTCGTGTAGGGGCTTCCGTGGACCGAATGGTCAATGGTCAGGTTCCTTTGCGCCTGGTCGTTGGCGTGATTGGTGTCGCTGAACAGCCGACGCAATTCAACCCGCGTACAGACGTGGGCATTCACGCCCGTCTGAGGGGTCCAGGTGATGAACGCGGGCACGGCCGTGTTCGCCGGGACCGTGTCGATGAACACCGACTTGAACTCGCTGAAGTCCCCCTCGCCGGTGTCCAGCGTGTGGTAAGGCTCCGAAAAGAAGAAAGCCGCCTCCACGTCGTTGGCCTCCGCGGGGCCCGCGTTGTGCACCAGGGCGTAGACCCGGTTCTCCTCGCCGGCAATGGCCTCCTCTCCCGTGTCGTGCGGCGTCGTTTCATATCCATTCTTCTGGCTGTCCACCCAGATGTCCGGGCTGTTGCCCGGGGCCATGAACACGTCGTAGTCGGTCTGAGGCGGGCTGTATTGAACGGCGAGGTTGTAGTCGGCCCCGTTCGTCCCGTTCTGCACGGTCACGCGCAGACCGGTCCCGCCCGGAGCCTCGCTTTCGCCCGGCGGGATCATCGCGTCCGCCAAAGTCCCTCCCGGGGCGTGGTCGCGGATGATCACCGGCCCCTGTCCCTGGGGAATCAAAATGTTGGCGTAATACATGAGCACCCCGGTCTGGGGCAGCACCGCGTCCGCCCCGGCCCGCTGGCGGGCCTCGACGTAGTAGAAAGCCGTCTCATCGTTGAACGAGGTCACCCCGTTGGTCAACCCGAAAGCCACGCCCACCACCTGGCCCGTGGACGCCGTCTCTTGGAAGTTCAGGGCGACCGGCTGCCCTCCGTTGTTCCACGTGGTCCCCGGCGCCGGGCGCGGCACGAACAGGATCCGCGCCCCCCGCGACGTGACCCAATACGCCAGTTCCTTGGACCACACCAGCGGATGCGCTCCGTTGAAGGGCTTGGCCATGTTGTCCCAGCCGTCCGCGTACGGGAAGGGGAAGGTGGCGTTGTCGTAGGCATAAAGGTCCACCAACCCCAGCTGGTGGCTCATCCCGTGGCTGAAGGAAGGCGTCGGGTTGGCGCCCCCCTGAATGGACACGCTCAAATACCGGGTCTTTCCGCCGACCGTATACGGCCAGGTTCCGGTCGTGGCCCAATCCGCCGTGCTGGTAAGCACGTTCGTCACCAACACCACGCGGTCGATCTCCCGGCCCGGCCCGCTGCCGTCCAGGATCGACGGCTCGGCCACGGTCAACTTGTCCAAAACGTCTTGCGCCATCTCCACCAGGGGATGGTTTTGCGGGTCGGCGTAATACGTGCTCGGCTTGGTCGGCGTGACGGGCCCGCGATAGAGCAGGGTCACCTCGGCCTGTCCGAGGCTCACCTCCTTGATCCAAGCGGCCATCTCGGCGCCGCGGGCGCGGACGACGGCCTCATCGGTGACCGCCGCGATGTCCGAATAATGCACCCGCACCATCAAGGTGTTCTGGTTCCCCGACGGGAACGGCGACCGGACCACCGTCACCGGCCGCTCCGTCACGTCGTTCGAATCCCGGGCCATCGTCGTGGAATTCCCCGACGGAGGGTAGTCGTAGGGGTTCGACACCCGGACGCCCAACCGGAACTTCCCGTCCCCCGCCGCGGCCGACTCGGGCGCGGGCGGCCGCCACAGCAAGGGCCCCACCACGACGGTTCCTCCGGCCGGGATCACGCCCGCGGCGAGCGCGTTCCCCGGAGTGTTGTGCGCGTCGTCGCTGTAGCCGGAATAGAACCCGGCGTCTTTCCAGTCCGCGGGGAACCGCCCCGACGACGATGGGTCGTAGAAATAGAGCTTCACGAAGGTCTCCGCCGCGGGCTGCGTCCCCCGGTTGTGAAGGGCCAAGTAGACGTAGTTCGTCTCGCCGTACTGCGGCGGCTGGAAGACGAAGGACTCCAGCCCCAGCGACGCCGCCGACGACAAATTCACGTCCGGCCGGTGCCGCACCAGGATGTCCGGCGACGAGATCAGGTAGGAGCCGCTGGAGGGTTCCACCCCCGTGTCGCCCACGTAGTCCCGGATGAAGGGATCGAACGGCGGCGTCACGTCCCCGCCGAGGTAGGCGATCACCCGGTTGTTGTCCGAATCCACCGCGAACAGCCGGTCCTGGGAATCCACCGCCACCTTCTCCAGCGTCCCGATCGACGGCGCGTGCCCCAGGGCGACCAACGGCTGCCCGGCCGCCGACCAAATCGAAAGGCGGTGGTTGAAGGTGTCCGCCACGTAGATCCGCCCGTGCCCGTCCACGGCCACGTCCCGGGGAAAACGGAACTGCCCCGTTCCCGTCCCCCACGATCCGATCACCGTCACCGCGCCCGAGGAAATTTTGACGACCCGGTGGTTCCCCGTGTCGGCCACGTACACGGCGCCCGCGGCGTCCACCGTCAGCCCGTAGGGGTTGCTCCACGACGGGTCCTCCCGGAACACCGACCACGACGTCGCCGCCGGCCCGTCCGCCTTCAAAATCCGTTTGTTGCCCGAATCCAGCAGGTACACCGCCCCGTCCGGCCCCACCGCGATGTCGCGGGGCAAAAGGATGTCCTTCCCGCTCACCGTGTGGGAGCTGGCCGCGCAGAAGGTCTGCGCCGTCCCATAACCGCCCGCCGACCAGGGATAGAACTTCACGTTTCCCTGAAGGGTGTTGACGACGTACACGTTCCCCGCCGCGTCGGCCGCGAGCGCTTCGGGGTCGTTCAGCGCTTCCGGGGCGCCGCGGTCCGATACGTAGCCCTGCCCGGCGTACACGCAGGTCCCGGTCACGGTCGTCACGTCGGTCCATTTGAATTGCTGATTCCCCGTGTCCGCCACCAGCAGCCGTCCGTGGGCCTCGTCCACCGCCAACCCGTACGGGCGCGAAAAATTCCCCGTGCTGAGGACGGGCGGCCCGAAATCAAGGCCGTCGGCGGCGAACGCGGCCGCCGCCACCGCGGCCAAAAGGAAAGCGCAGGCAAACGCTCGAAGTCTCGGCATGGTCATCGTCCTTCCCGGAGAACGTCCCGGCGCAGATCGTCGACGTTTTTATAGGCCGCGACGGGCGCGGACGCCGCCGGCGCTTTCACTTTCAGGGACCGCCCCTTCAACTCCGCGCTCGAAAGAACCCGTTTCATCGCGCGCAGTCCCGAATCGTTAACGGACGGAGCCCATTCCCCGGGATCCGTCATCAGGAGTTCGCGGGCTCCTCCCGCGGCCGGAGCCAGCAGGATGGCATCCCCAGCCGGGAAGGGGTCTTGAATCATTTGGCAAACGAACCCATCCAGAACGAACAAAGGGCTTGTCCGACCCATCGGCTGGAAATCGGAAACGTTGGGGACCTTCACACGGATCAACACCGCGTCCCGGGCCGTCTCCTCCTTCCCGTTCCGCCAAAACGAAGCGGGGTTTTCCAAGCGAACCGCTTTAATGTCCATCACCGACTGCATCCCGCCCCGGGGCGCCGCCTGGACCGCGCAAACCGCGGACAAGGCCGCCGCCCACATTAACCGCCGAAGAAGACGTTTCATTTCTCCACCTCCAAGTCATCGACGGCGACCCGCCCTTGGGGTGAATCCCCCGGTCCGCCCAGCTTGATTCGGACCTTCGTGATGTGGGCCAGGTCCAGGGACCGACCGACGGCCGTGAAGGCCGCCGTCGGAAACCGAAACGTCTTGAACGCCGCCGACGTCGTGTCGGCGCTTCCGACGGTTGCCGGATAAATTCCAGGGATTTCGTCGAGCATCGCCGTAGACACGGCGCTCACACGGGAAGAGGCGTCCTCCAACTCCACCGAAAGCCGCATCGGCCCGTTCAACGCGAGTGTCAGGGGATTCTTCGGCTGTTGGGCCACGCGGAAACAAATCGCCTTCGCTTCCCGCAAGTCCTGTTGCGCCGGATCCAGGCTCTCCGTGTAGACGGTCGAAGCGATCCAATTGAACAAGACGCCCTTGGTTTCCTGGAAGAACCGGTTGTACACCTCGCTTTCATCCCCCAAATTTCCATCCAAAAGATAGGCAACGGTCGCGCCGCTGACGGTCCCCGATACCGCCTGGCCGGAACTGGAAACCGAAGTGGAAACGTCGGTCTCGTAGTCGTCCATCACGGCCTTCGCGACGCCCGTTTGCAGGCGCGCCTGTTGGTGCATCTTCAAGGAAGGGTCCACTCCCAAAGGCCGCAGGAGGGCCGGCGGCTCCAGGAAATAGCTCCTCGCCGCCTCGTCCTTTCCATCGACCAACGACAGGAAGGCCGTGACATATCCTTTGGCGAAATCACGCTGTTTGTCCCCGTCCACCAAATCGGCCCCCACGTGGGTGATCGGGGCCGTGGACGCGGTGCGAAAATCCAAACCGGGATAGACGGCTTCCTGGGTTGCATCGTCGAAACCCCAACTCGTGTTGAAATTGTTGTGGTCGCCGCCCAACAAGCGAACCGCGAACTTGTCGGCGGTTGCGCGATTGTAGTGACGGAATGGCGCGACCGGCAATTGGGCCCCGTTCACATCCCCGTCCGCGCTGCCGTAAAGGAGGAGATAAGGCACGTCGGGCTTGAGGGTGGCGGGATTCCGTTGGATTTCCTGCGTCACAGGCGACAAGCTGACGATTCCTTTGACCGCCGTCGGGCTGATGCCGGCCAAAGTCCCTCCCGGGGGGCGGTTTCCCGGGTCCTGGAGGAGGTCATAGGCCATAATCACCGCCTCGCCGCCGCGGGAGTGCCCCACGAAATATATCCGCGAAGCGTCGATTTTCCCCGCCAAGACCCCTCCGGCGATCGACGGGTCCGTCAGGAGTTTTTCGATGTTCTTCAGCATCACCCACGCCCGTAGACGGATCCCGCTCGTCGTGATGTTCGGATACATGCCATTGACCCCGAGCCTGGAATTCCCCACCATTTCATCCAGGTCGACGCTCAAGGTCACGAAACCGCGGCTGGCCAATTCCTCCTGGAGGTAGGTGTGGCCCCTGAAATTCTCGTCTTTTGTTATGAGCGGTGACACGGTCTGGATGATGAAAGCAGCCGTCGATACATGGAGCGGCACATGGTTCCCGTGCGCGAACACCACGAGGGCGCACGGCCCGGTCGAGATCGTCGGATAAACGATCCGTCCCCGAAGGCGGAAACTGAAGGTGGACGTCAATCCGTCGTAGGAGCCCCCCGGCACCGCGGTGATGGTGGACGGGTTCACCATGCCGTAATCGGTCGTCGCCGTGGTCAAAGGCCCGGGGGCCGTGAACGACGGTTCCACCGTCAGGGACGCCGAACCGTCCAGGCTGTCCAGGATGTCCCCCGGGCTCAAGTTGCCGTCGGGCTTGGCGGAGGTCGATACGTCCACCCCGTCGCCGAAATCGTACACCGTGTCGTAAGCGCCCGGAGCCGCCGACGCCCAGGGCGTTGAAATGTTGACCGCCATCGACGCCGACGAGAACACCACGTCTTTCGCGCCGCCCGTCACGTCCGCCAGCGAAGGATCCGCCACCCAATCATCCGGCGACTTGTGGGCCACCACGTAGAGGCGCGCGTGACGTCCGCCGCGTTCCCGGTGCCGGGCGCCGTCCAAGGCGGTCTTCACCGGCGCACCCACGTTCGTCGTCCGGAGCGTGCGGAAATAGGGGTATTCGGTTCCCGTGTCCACCCCCGTCATCCCCGGGAAGGTCCCCACCCGGAACTTCATGAGGTCCTCCGCCAACACCACCACACCTTTCTTGTAGGAAAGCTTCAGGCTCGTCTCCCCCAAGGTCTTGCCGTAGACCAGCAACGGCACGCTCATCTTGTGCGACGCGAAATCCGCCTCCGACCAGGTCGTCGGCACCGCCGCCGGCGATGGGTCGGCCGCCGTGCTCGAATAGAACTCCGCCTGGGCGGGACCGCCGGCGTCGTAGGTGAGTTCAAGCGTCGCTCCGGGCACATCCGGCTGGGCCTCCACGTTCATCGGCCGCATTCGGTATCTCAGCCACGGAAAATTCGCGTCCGTCACCGCCTCCGGCGACAGGCTTCCGGGCAGGAACACTCCGACGCTTGCCTGGGTCGTTGGATCGGCGTCCGACGCCCGGATCCTCGCCCGCACCACCGTCACGGCCGCCTTCGCCGCGGTCGCCTTGGACCCGGCGGTCCCGTCGGGAGTGTAGCGCAGGGAGAACGTCGTCTTCCCCGCGCTGCCCGGCGCCGCGCCCTTCAGGGTGTACGTCCTCGGGGCCGACAAATCCGCCGCCGCGATCGTAACCCCGCCGTCGAGATCGAACGTCGAGGTCGACCGGGAAAGCGTCAGGGTTCCCGGCTCGTCCTCCGCCTTCAAGACGGCGTTCCCCGGCAGCATGCCTCCCGCGTCGCCCGTCAGTTGAACGGTCAAATCCATGGTCCCGCCCTCTTTCAGGAAGCCCCCGGGAGTCAGCGCGTCGGAATCCGCCACGCCGGAGAGCCGCGCTTCGGCCCGGTACACCGTGAAAGTGCTGCGAGGGCTGGTCCCCATGGACGCCCCGCCGCTTCGAATCTCCAACTCCAGCTCATAGGACCCTGTGGAAATAAACATCCCTCCCACGTCCCCGTCCCACGCGAAGGATCCGGAGAAAGGTCCGGAAATGGAATCCTCATACGCCAACGACCCCGTCCCCTTGTCGTAGATCCGGTACCTCAGCTCGTCGAAGGGCGTCGTGTCCGGCGTTTGACCCGATACGCTGTAATTGACGTTCAGCGAATCGGTCCCGTCCTCCAGCCCATCCAGGGACAGGAACTGGTCGGTCGAGGACGATAGGTCCACGTCCAGCGTCTGGATCCAAATGGAACTCTTTTGCACCGCCGAAAACGGCATCACGTTCCCCGACGAATCCAGCAGTCTCAAGGCCACCGTGTAGCGCCCCGGAGTCGGGCGCTGGCCGTTGTTCACGAACCCGGACCAATGGGCGGTCAGGACTCCTCCCTTGTTCGAGGGGAGAAGGTCCACGTCCCACACCTGATCGAACACCGGATTGACGAGGTCTTCGTCGTGGAATATCTGCATGTTCACGCGGAACCCGTAGAGAAGCGCGGGATAGTCGTAAAGGACGGAATTCAAGTGGTAGTACACCATGACGTCCGTACGGNNCGTACGGTCCGTGAACGTCACGTTTTGGTGGTCCGCGCTGGTCGGATAGTCTATGCAGAGGTCGTTCGGGCAGTTGCCGATCAGGGCCGTCGTGAAGTTCGATCCCTGCCGGGGGACGACGTCGTCGTCGGTCACCGTCAGCATGACCTGGTAGGCCCCCTGGCAGGCCGGGATCAGGGTCGACCCGGCGTCGAACAGCGTCACCGTCTTTTCGTCCGGACCGTTCGGCAGGGCCGGCTGGCCCGGACACTGCGGCGGCGTCGACAGGAAATCCCACTTGTAATTCGTGATCCCGCGGTTGGCCGGCAGCGTGTGCGGGGCCGGGATCAGGTCGTCCAAGTCCACCGAAAGACTGCCGTCCACCACGACGTCGGAAGCCAAAACTCCATTCACGTCCGTCGTGTAACGCGCCGGAGCGCTCAAGACGGCCAAAGGCGGCAGGCCCTCGCCCAGCACCTGCACGGGGAAGTACGCCGGGTCGGACCAATTCCCCTCCGCGTCCTCGACGTCCAGCTGGAAGACGTAGTCGCCCGGGAACATTTTGCCCCCGGGGATGTGGAGCGTCGGTCCGCTGTCGTCCACGCCGAAGGCGTCGCCCACCGGCCCGGGATAAATGCTCCCCCAGTGCTCCGGCGGCACCTGGAACAACGTCCAGCGGTAGGAATAGATCGTCGGCAGAGAAACTCCATCCACGGCTCCCGCGGACGTGGCGTGCCCGTAGTCCGGCGGGGTGTTGGGCGAGTCCGCGTCCGTCGATCCGCTCCCGTCCAAATCCAATCCCGAGGTCAGGTCCGCATAGGCCGGCCCTTGGATCGCCGCCGTCGGCATCGAATCCACCAGCACCTGGACCGATTTTTCCGCCGTGTTGCCCAGCTGGTCGGTCACCGTCAATTTGAAGATCCACGTCCCCGCCTCGGTGATCGACGTCGGGAAATCGACCGAAACCGCCGAACCGAAAGTTCTCCCCGGCGCGACGCCGGAGGACACCGGCGCCTGCACGACGACCCACTGGAAACCCGTCATCGGGTCGCCGTACGCGTCGTCCGGGATGGCGTCCACCAGGTGGACAGTCTCCCCCACCTCCACGCGCAGGGCGTCCGGCAGGCCGATTTGCGGCTGTAAGGGATTCACCGTCACCGTCACCGTCTGATCGACGGACAAGGGATGCGCGTCATCGTCGGTCGCCGTGCATTTGATCTGCCACGTCCCGACCTCTTCCGGCCCCGTCTGGATCGTCAGCGAATCCCCCGTCTGGGACGCCGTCTTGTCGGTGTTCTCGGGGGCGCCAACGATGTCCCACTTAAACGTTTCAGTCTCCCCGTCCGCGTCCTGAGGAGGCCCCGCCGTCAAATGGATGTCCTGTAAGGCGTCGATCGTGGTGGCGCCGCTGATGGTCAAGGTCGGCCTCTGATTGGGCACGTCGAATTCCTTGGAGGTCTCCACCCGCTGTCCCTCGTTGTCTCCCACCGCCAACTGCACCTTCCAATGCCCGATCGAATGCTTTTCGGTCAAGGCCAAGGAGGACGAAGAAGACCCCGTATTTGACAGGCCGTCGACGGCTCCCTGCGGCTTCTCCAGCACGGACCATTCGTAGTGGGCGATGTTCCCGCCATCCGGGTCGCTGGCGGAGGTGGTGAAGGTCAGCGTATGCCCCACGTTCGTCGTGCCGGACATGGAAATCCCAGCCGTCGGCGCAGAGTTGTAAAACTGGTAGTCCGCGTAGGTCGTCTGCAAAGGGTGGACCCAATACGATCCGTCGCTCAGCAGGGTCCCTTCCTGTCCGTCGATCTCGTAGTGATAGACGCCCCGGTCCTTCAGCGAATTCGTTTGGAGGCGATAGGGCCCTTCCCATCCGACCTTGCCGTCCATGTCTTTCGGCGGGAATGCCGTGACGCAATTGGAGGTGTGGTTCCCGGAGTCGGCCCCCGGCCAGGGGGTGACCGCGGGATCGCCGGTGAATCCGCGGTTGGTGAACACCAGCGTCGAGAAGATTTCCGAATTCCAGTCCCGTTGCCCGGTGTTCATATCCACCACCCAGTAATAGTCGTCGCAGGACGTCTTCACCAGGTTGTCGGCCTTGCAAGCCGCGTTCGCCGTCGAGACTCCCGCCGTCAAGCCCAAAACCAAGGCGCCCGCCCAAACCGTCCGGGACCGTTTCAAGGAAAATGGCAAAACCATGCGAGACCTCTCGGAAAGCATCATTTTAGCTGGGAATGGCCCGACCAATTCGTCAACCTATAAATAGGAAGAGAACCGGCTCCTCCGACCGTTGAAATCGCAATATTACATTTTCATGGACGAAATTGCGTGGATTTAGAATTAAGTGAATTGCGGAGGTCTCCGCGGATGAGGCCGAGGTCGCGCGCCGCCTGCGCGAACTTCGGGGTTTTCGACGAAATGAGGAGGATCCGCAGGGCGTTCTTGCAGCCTCTGGCGGTATTCAGAGGCGCAGAGCTCAGGCTTGCAACCGCCAAAGCGCACAGCGGAGGGGCTTCGCCCCCCGGGTTGCCTCACGGCGAATAAGCTTAAGCAGCTTCAACCTTTCGGTGAAACTCCACCGTCAGGGAATGGTTTCCATCACTTGCTCGAGCTCTTCTTCCGGGCGGCCGGCGATCTCCACCGTCTTCTCTTTACCTTTCTCGCCGCGGACGATCTTTACTCCGCGGTTTTTGACCTCGAAGAAGTCGGACAGGAAGTCCACCAACTCTCCGTTCGCTTTTCCATCCACGGATTGAGCGGCTACTTTGACCCGTACGGTGGAGCCGATGCGCCCCACGACTTCACTTCGGTTCGCGTTGGGGATGACTCGGACACGGATGATCATGGGCCTTCTCCTCGCGTGACATCCGGCCCGAGGGCCGGACAAGTTAGGTTTACGATAATTCGCGGGACCGTCGGCACGCGGCGGACAGCGCCCGCTTGAAAATTCCAGGAACTCCGGCCTCGGCCAGGACCGACAAGGCCGCGGCCGTGGTGCCTCCGGGGGAGGTAACCTTCTCCCGCAGCGCGGCGGCGGACTCGGAAGACTGCTTGAGCAAAAGCCCGGCTCCGTACACCGTTTGGCGCGCCAGGGACTCGGCCAATTCCGCCGGGAGACCCAATTCCAAGCCCGCCGAGGCCAAGTTCTCGGCCAAATTGAAAACATACGCCGGCCCCGATCCCGACAGGGCCGTCACCGCGTCCATCCATTCCTCGTCCGCCTTCCAGACGGCGCCGACGGCCCCCAACAAAAGTTCCACGGTCTTTTCGTGCCCGGGTTTGACGTTCCGTCCCGCGCAATAAACCATCGCTCCGGCGCCGACCAGGGCCGGCGTGTTCGGCATCACGCGGACGACCGGGACCTCTCCGCCCAACGCCTGTTCGATCCGTTCGATCCGAACGCCCGCCGCGATGGAGATCACCACTTGGCCGGACGACACGGAGCCCTTGAGCCCCGCCAGGACCTCGGCCATGTTCTGGGGTTTGACGGCCAGGAGGACGACCGACGAGCCTTCGACGGCCGCCCGGTTGTCCTCCAGAGTTTTGACCTTGAAGTCTTTTTTCAGCGAAGCCAGCGCCTCGGGTTTCGCGTCCGAGGCGCGGATGTCGGCGGCTTTTACCAGACCAGCCTTCAACCATCCCCCGATCAACGCGCGGCCCATGTTGCCGGCGCCGATCACGGCCACCGTTTTGTTCTTCACGGACGATCTCCAAAAAGAGCGTTCCCGACGCGGATCAGGGTGGCCCCTTCCTCCACGGCGGCCTCGAAATCATGGGACATGCCCATCGACAGGACGGGGCGGTCCCCAAAGACGTTCCGGCGTTCTTCCGCCAACTCCCGCAACCGGGCGAAGAAGGGGCGCGCTCCCGACGGGTCCTCAAAATAGGGGGCCACCGTCATGAGCCCCTCGAAACGCAAGCGCGGCCACCGCGTTCTTCCTTCAAAAAACCTTTCCAAATCTTCCGGCGGCAAACCGTGTTTGGCGGCTTCCGGAGAAGTCTTCACTTCCACCAAACAACGCAACGATTTTCCGGCCTTTTCCGCCTCGCGGTCCAAGGTGTCCGCCAGTCTTTCCGAATCCACGGTCTGCACGACGTCGAAAAGGTCGATGGCTTTTCGGGCCTTGTTCGTCTGCAAAGGACCGATCAGGTGCCAGACGGCGTCTTCCAACCCGGCCAGTTCCGGCCTTTTGACGGCGGCTTCCTGAACGCGGTTTTCCCCGAAATGACGGACGCCCAGGCGGTGGGCTTCCCGGATCAACGGCGGGACGACGGTTTTGACGACGGCCAAAAAGGTGATGTCGGTCAAAGAACGGCCCGATCTTCGGGCGGCCTTTTCGACCCGCTCAAGGAGGGAGGTCAGTCGTGGTGAGAGAGCGGCCAAGTCGAAGGACATATTGACAACTTCCAAGGATTATATTAGCAAAACTCGTCTTTTCCCGCAAACCGCCGGTGGCCGCCTTCACATAACTTTTTCCAAGGGAGGCACGAAGAGAAGAATAAAAGGGTATTTTGCTAACATAATAGATGCAAGCGACGAATGAAGGAGAGTGCGATCATGTTTACGTTCCGTCCTTTCACGACTTTTTCCGCCCTGCTGGCCGGAAGTCTAATTTTGAGCGGTTGTTTCAAGACGAAGGTGACCCCGGAAGAAGAGACGGCCCCCGCTCCCGCGGCCGAAGCTCCGGCCCAGCCGGCGGCCCCCGCTCCCGAGGCGGGCGCGCCCGCCCTGGAGGGCGGGGCCGAGTTCGCCGGCGCCCCGGCTTTTCCCGCGGCGCATTTCGGTTATATGAAGGCCGACCTGGACGCCGAAGCCCGCGCGGTCCTCAAGAAAAATGCGGCCGCGTTGAAGGCGGTGCTCGCGTCGGCGCCTTCCGTTCAGATCCGAGTCGAGGGTCACTGTGACGAGCGCGGAACCCTGGAGTACAACCTCGCCCTGGGTCAGCGGCGGGCCAACTCCGTCGAAAAATACTATCTCTCCCTGGGCATCGCCAAAGCGGCCATGAAAACGATCTCCTACGGTCAAGAGCATCCCGTCTGCTCCTCCTCCACGGAAGCCTGCTGGGCCGAAAACCGCCGGGGGGAAACCACCCTTCGATCGGATTCTCCGGTTCGGATCCCGTTGAGTGACCTGCCGGCGAATTGACGGGAGAGGCGGCAGGGTGAGACCTTTCCCACGCTTTCCTCTTTTCGTGTCGTTCGGTTTCTTGTTGACCGGTTGCCTGGCCACCACCCAGGAGATCGACGACTTGCGGGTGGACATCGCCCGCCTTCAGCAATCCCTGGCCAAGGCCGAGCAAAAGCAGGGGGAATACCTGACTTCCCTGCAGGGGAACCAGGCCGACCTCCTGACCCAGACGACCGCCCTGAACTCCCGCATCGAGGCCTTGACGGCGCGCTTGGAGGAGAGCGACAAACGCATGGACGACCTGGCCGTCCGCCTGGACGACCTGGACAAGAACTTCTCCGGACGGCTGGACCTCCTGACGGAGGGCGTCGGCAACGCCAAGAAAGCGGCGGCCGTGGCCCCTTCCAAGCTCTACCAATTGGCCTACGACGACTTCATGAAGCGACACTACGCTCAATCCCTCAAGGAATTCCAAGACTTCGTTCAAGTTTACCCCGACAACGCCCAGGCCGCGGACGCCCAGTTCTACGTCGGAGAATGCCGCTTCGCCCGCAAGGAGTGGAAACAGGCCCTGGCCGCCTACGACGCGGTGATCGTGTCCCACGCCGTCAGTTCCATCGTTCCCTCCGCGATCTTGCAGAAAGGCGCCGTGCTGGAGAAGATGGGGGAGAAGACCGCCGCCCTGGATATGTACGAAACTCTCGTCAAGAAGTTCCCGGACAAGCCGGAGGCCGAATCGGCGAAAGCCCGCGTGGAAGCTCTTCGAAAGCCTCCCCCGCCCGCGCCCAAGGCGCCGGCCGTTTCTTCCCCGGAGGCGACCGCCCCGAAAGCGGTCCCCATCCTCACGAATAAAAAAACCGGGAAACCCAAGCGCCGCGCTCCGTCACCGAAACCCATCGATTAACCAAATGAAGCGCCGTCCGTTGGAAGCGGTTTCAATAATCCCGCTCACCCTGAGCTTGTCGAAGGGTGAGCCAGTCGCCTCGACGATTGTTCGTGCTTCGACAAAACCGCTCATCCTGAGCCTGTCGAAGGAAGCACGAGCGGCGCTTCTATTCATTTTTTCGGTGTTGGCGTCGGCATTTCCGTTGCGGGCGGCGGGGCCCCTTTTCCTGGAGCTTTCCGCCAAGGGCCAGCGGGTGGACATGGGGCTGGCGGAATTTTCCGTCGAAAAGGGCGAAGCCCCCGACCGAGCCCGCCTCCTCCGAGACGTCGTCAAATACGACCTGACCTTCCCCAAGCTGTTCAACCTGATCGAGGGCGGGGGCGCTTCGGACAAAATCAAACCCTCTTTGAGCCGGTGGTCCACCCTGGGGGCCGACCTCCTCGTGACGGGCGTCGTGGACCGATCTTTCGGCAGCGCTCGATTCACGGGGGCGGTGAGGGACGTGGCCACCGGCGACGTGGTTCTGGAAAAGACGTTCCCCTTGGAACCCGGGGGCGAACGGGCCGACGCCCACGCTTTCGCCGACGAAGTCCTGAAATACTTCACGGGGCAGGCCGGGGTGGCCCAAAGCCGGATCGTCTTCGTGAACGATGCGACGGGGAAAAAAGAAGTCTGCGTCGTGGACTACGACGGCGCCGGGTTCCGGCGGATCACCAACGACCGGTCCATCGCCCTTTTCCCCAAGGCGTCCCCCGACGGAAAATCGATCGTTTTCACCACCTTCAAAGAAGGCCGTCCCGAAATTTTCCTCCTAGGGTTCGACGCCAAGTCCCGGCCCCTGTGCCGGTACGACGGGCTCAACTCCGCGGCCGCCTGGTTCCCGGACGGACGGGCCCTGGTGGCGACCTTGTCCCTGGGGCGGGACCCATCCCTGCACGTGGTGGACCTCGAGGGAAGGGTGGTCCGCACCCTCACCAACACCGCGGCCGCGGACACGGCGCCGAGCCTCTCCCCGGACGGTCTGCAAGTGGCCTTCACCTCCGACCGGCCCGGCCGGCCCCAGATCTACGTGATGAACACGAGCGGCGCCAACATGCGCCGCCTCGTCGAGACGGACGGCTGGTGCGATTCCCCCGCCTGGTCCCCCCAGGGGCACCTGGTCGCCTTCACCATGAGCGAGCACGGCAGGAATTTCGACATCTTCACGGCGGAAGTCGGCACGGGCCGCTTGACGCGGCTGACTTACGGGGAGGGGGACAACGAGAACGCCGCCTGGTCCCCCGACGGCCGCTGGCTGGTCTTCGCGAGCTCCCGACGGGGAAAGTTCGAACTCTTCGTGATGGGCGCCGACGGCTCCCTCCCCCGCCCCTTGGGGGACATCCCCGGACGCTCGTTCACTCCCTGCTGGATGAGCAAGTGACGTTCTTCGCCGATTTCAACGTCCACTCCAAGTATTCCCGGGGGACCCATCCCGACATGGAGATCCCGACCCTGGCCCGGTGGGCCAAGTACAAGGGCGTGGGGCTCCTGGGCACGGGGGATTTCACCCATCCTCAATGGCTGGTGGCTTTGAAGAAATTCCTCAAGCCCGCCGGGCGCGGGATCTTCGATTTCGACGGAGTCCGGTTCCTTTTGACCGCCGAAGTGGTCTGCTCTTTCACCCAAGGCGGCCGGGCCCGGAAGATTAATCACCTCCTCCTTGCGCCGCACTTCCAGGCCGTGGACCGGATCATCGACGCCCTGGAGCGGGAAGACGATCTGGCGACCGACGCGGTTCCGACGATCCGCCTGACGGCGGAGGAACTCGTGTCGACGGTAAGGAAGATATCCCCGGAGGCGATGGTCGTGCCCGCCCACGCGTGGGGGCCGCACCATTCCCTCTTCTCGGAGACGTTCGGTTTCGACCGCCTGGAGGAGGCCTACGGCGCGGAGGCCGTCCACGTAAAGGCCTTGGAGACCGGTCTCTCGGCGGACCCGTCGATGGCGCGGCGCTGGCCCGCCCTGGACGGGAAGGCGCTCCTCTCCAACTCCGACGCCCACCACCCCTCGCGCATCGGACGCGAGGCCAACCTCTTCGACGCGCCGATGGACTACCGCGAAATCGTCGAGGCCGTGGGCGCCAACGACCGCGTCCGCTTCCCGGCCACCATCGAGGCGTATTCCCAGGAGGACCGCTATTACGCCGGCGGCTGCCGCGCCTGCCGGCGGCCCGCCGCCGACGGGGAAAGCGCCTGCCCGTCCTGTGGGAAAACGTTCGTCCGGGGCGTCCTCGACCGCGTGAACGCCCTCGCCGATCGGACGCCGGAGGAAGGCCGCCGTCGGGCGGAGCGCCACCACCGGCTGATCCCCCTGGCGGACCTCGTGGCCGACGCGCGCGGGGTCCAGCCGGACGCCGATTCGGCGGAGAAGGAATATTTGAAATTGGTTACCCAGGTGGGTCCGGAGCTGGATATTTTGCTTTTGTGGGAGGAGTCGCGTCTCCGGGAAAAGCTCCCGGCGCGCCTCGTGGACGCGGTTCTGGCCGTCCGCCGGGAGGACGTCGCCGTCGAGCCCGGCTACGACGGACAGCCCGGCCGCACGAAGGCCCTATTGCCTCCGCTGCCGGCGGACCCGCAGTTGAAGTTGATTTAGAATTATTTGTAACCGTTCAGGGGGTTATGCTGTCTCCCCGGCGAAAGCCGGGGTCCAGTGACTTTTTCCAAATGCTGGATTCCGGCTGGAACCAT
>PMLF01000244.1 GCA_003158755.1 Elusimicrobiota bacterium
CAAAAACCAGGCGTTAGGGCGTCGTTTCTTTTGGGCACTTTTCTTTGGACGAGCAAAGAAAAGTGCCACGGGTCCAGGGCGTAGCGCCTGGCCGGGGTGCGGGGGTGGAACCCCCGCGACTTTGAATGAAAAAATTGAGGTAAAAAATGATTCATGTCCTTTTGCCGGCTTACAATGAAGGGGAAGCTCTGGGGGTTGTGATCGACGGTATTTATAAAACCCTGGGAGGGTCTTGTTTGATTTGGGTGGTGGACGATGGGTCCACCGACTCTACCGCCGCGGTGGCCCGCGGACGGGCGGAGAAAGGGGCGCCCGTCACTCTCCTTCAACATGGGCGGAACCGGGGGTTGGGGCAGGCGTTCCGTACGGGGCTGGGCGCCGTGGTTCCCGTCATGGCGACGGACGACGTGCTGGTGGTCCTCGACGCCGATGACACTCATCCGCCGGCCCTTATTCCGTCAATGGTTCGATTGATTGAAGAGGGAGGAGCCGATTTGGTGATCGCTTCCCGTTTCGCTCCCGGAGGATTGGAGACGGGAGTTCCCTTTTTCCGTCGGATTTTAAGCGCCGGCGCCCGGGCGCTTTTCACCTTTTTGTTCCATGTTCCCGGTGTGCGGGACTACACGTGCGCTTACCGGGCCTATCGGGGAGATCTGTTACGACGGGGCATTGAGCGGTGGGGAGAGTTGGTGACGGAGGACGGGTTCGCCTCGTCGGCGGAGTGGCTGCTCCGGCTGTCGGTCCTTAAGCCTCTCGTGGCGGAAGTCCCCCTGGTGCTTCGCTACGATCGAAAAACCACCCCCAGCAAAATGAAGGTTTTTTCCACCGTACGGCGCACGTTGGCCATGCTACGGCGGTTTCGGAAGATCCGATGAAGAAACCTCTCCGGATCATCATCGCTGCGTCCGTCAGCGCCGCCGGACTTTGGTGGGCCCTCCGCGGCACGGCTCCGGCTCAATGGGCGGAGGCGTGGCGGAGCGCCGTTTCTCCGGGATGGCTCCTTCTCATCCCGGCCGCGATGGGGATCGAGTTCCTTCTGCGTTCCGTGCGGTGGGGAATCCTTCTTCCCCGTTCCTCGAGTCTCCCCCTCCGCCGGCTTTTTTCCATCACGGCCGGGGGATTCTTCCTGAACACCATCCTTCCATTCCGGGCGGGCGAGGCCGCGCGCCTTTTGTGGACGTACCGCGACACGAAATTGCCGGCGGCTTCCTGCGCCGCGGTGCTGGGGTTGGACCGCCTCTTCGACATGCTGGCGTTGGCGACCATGACGTTGTGGGTCCTGGCGCGGTGGCGCGGTTTTCCCGGCGCCGGGCGGTCCGCCGTCTTTTTCGGGGTCGGCGTGGCCGGGGCCGCGTTGGTCCTCTGGACGGTCGCCCGTCGGCCGGGCCTCGCCTCCGCCTTGGCGAAGAAAATCCGGTTGCCCGAAAGGCCGCGACGATGGGTGGAGGAGTTCGCCCGAGGCGCCGCTCCCGTGGCGGACCTTCGAGTGTTTTTGGGGCTCTACGTCCTTTCCCTGTGTTTTTGGTCGATGAACGTGGTCCTGTTCACCTTGGTGAGCCGGGTGTTCCGTCTGGGGTTGTCCTTGACGGAAGGGACCGCGCTGATCTCAGCTTTCGCCGTCGGGGCGGCCCTTCCGTCCACACCCGGCTACGTCGGAACCCTGGACGCGGCCGGCGTGGCGCTCCTCCTCGCCGCGGGCCGGTCGCGCGCCGCCGCCGTTCCCTTCGTCCTGACGGTCCACGTCGTTCAGATGTTGTCCACCCCTCTGTATGGCATTCCTTCCCTCATCGCCAACAGTGGACGCCGGCCCCATGAATAATTCCGACACGGAGCCTTTTCGCGTTTCCCGGGCGGTCCTTTTCCTGGTTTTCGCGGCGGCGCTGATCCCCCGCCTTTGGGCATTGGATTGGGCGTTGCCCCTCAAGACCGGACATATCGACGAAAGCGTGGTGGTTTTTTATAGCCTGCGGGTGGTGGCGGGAGATCCCAATCCGAGAGTCTTTTTCGACTATCCTGGTTTTTTCCTTTACGTCCTGGCCGCCCTGTTCAAGGGAGCGCTCCTGGTTTTCCGGTTCACGGGGATGACGGTTCCTCCGAACGCTCAGGTCTTGGAAACGTATTCCCGTGGGGACGGGTTGGTGTCCCTCCTCTTGATCGCCCGCGCTTTCAACGCTGTGTTGAGCGCGGCGGCGGGGGCGGTCTTGTGCCGGTTCGCGGGAACGCGTTGGCGGCTCACGGCGGGTTTGGCGGCGGGTTTGCTCTGGGCGGTGAATCCCTTGGCCGTCCTGCACGCCCATTACGCAACCGTCGACACGGCGGCGGTCCTGCTGACGCTCCTGGCCGTGGAACGTTTGGCGCGCTACGCCGACGACGGCGACCGGAGGGAGGGCCTGTGGGCTTCCGTCTTCGTCGGGTTGGCGGCGGCGACGAAATATTATCCCGGGATTCTGACGGTTTTCCTTGCGGCCGTTCCGTTGTCCCGACGGGATTGGCGGCGGGCGGCCCTCTTCTGCGCCGTGGCGGCGGGGACTTTCCTCGCGGCCAGTCCCTACACCGTGATCGAGGCGGGGACGTTCGCCCACCGCTTTCTCCACCTGTTTCCGAAAATTGTGGGAGGGGGAAAAGAAACGATTTATTTCCTTCCGACGCTGAAAGGTCTTTTGTCGAACGTCGGATTATTGACCTGCCTGACTTCCGTCGCCGGCTTGTTCCTTCTTTTTCGTTCGCCCTCGCGCGGGGATCGGGTCTTGGCGTCGGTGTTCATTTTTTTGACGATCTTTTTCGGTGTTTGGGGGGCGCAACTGCCCCATTACGCCCTTCCGCTCTATCCGCTCCTGTTCTTGGCGGTGGGGAAAGCCTTAGAGGAAACCGGGCGCCTTCAACGATGCCTCCCTTTCGTCGGTTTGGCTCTCCTTTTGGGACTGGCGGTTCCCTCCACCGTTCGGTCCCTGGAGCGAATATCCGTCCCCGATACGCGGTTGCGGGCCCTCGCGTGGGCGCGGGAAACTTTCCCGCCGGGGAGCCGGGTCCTCCGTTTCGCCCGGACGCCCGAGTTTTCACCGAGGGACCCATTCTCCGTGATGGTGGACTGGGAAAACGTTCGATTGCGGGAAGGCGCCGCCGCCCTATCGGCGGAGGGTTTCGATTACCTGATCTACGGCACCTACGATCCCGTCGGAGATCCGATTCCCAAAGCTCTCGCCGGACGATTCGCGCTCATCAAAACAATCGACGCGCCCGCCCCGTTTTTTCCCCACGATCCGGCGGAGTATGTTTATAAAGTGAGGGAGAAATGACGAACAAACCTAAGGTCGTGGCGGTCCTGCCGGCCTACAACGCGGAGAAGACCCTCGAAAAGACGATCCGAGACATCCCGCCGGGAGCGGTGGACGAGATCATCCTCGTGGACGACAACTCCCGGGACGGGACGGTGGAGGCGGCGCGGAAGCTCGGACTCACCGTGATACGGCATGAACGCAACAAAGGTTATGGCGGCAACCAGAAAACCTGTTACCGGGAGGCCCTGGCGAGGGGCGCGGACGTCATCGTCATGCTGCACCCCGACTATCA
>PMLF01000226.1 GCA_003158755.1 Elusimicrobiota bacterium
GCCGTTCCCGTTCATGCTGCAAACGTTAATCATGACCTTACGGACAGGTTTGAAAGCTATTCGTGGTACCGTTCTCCGACGTCGGTGACTCCGAATTTCTTTAGTAAAGACGCTTCTCTTTATTATTTTGGTGACGGTGATTCCCGATCCATCCTCCGCGTCACCCAATCCCGTCTTTCCTCTTGGGTGTATCCCGCCGCCGGTCCTGTTTCAGCCAACTGGGGGCATCAATATTGGATTCCATCTCCCACATATACGGGGCAACAATTCGACGCAATCTGGGGCTGCTACGGCGGCCCCGGGGGTTGTACCGACGACATTTACACCCAGAATAATCCCGCTTCCGATCCCACGACCGAAAGCCCGCAAATCTCCGAAGACCAACTGAACCTCGCGGCGTCCTATGTGGCTGGGATGCTGGAAGCGGTATCCCGGTCCCTGCCGCCCCTGGTTCGGGACTTCCCGGCAAACGTGGGTATGGTTTCACCGTCGAAGCTGGCGACGATTACGTTCAAGATCATGGACAACCGTTCTCCGGTGGTCACCTATTCCCTCACGGCGAAGGATTCCGCCGGAAGGGATTACGTCTTGAAATCGACGACGTCATTACCCATGAACCCGGGCATGGATTTGCCGTTTGAAACGTATATGGCATTGAATCTGGACGGCAAGGATGCTTCCGGAAATGTCCTTCCCTCGGGGGATTACACCCTGGCCATCCATGTCGTGGACGGCGACGGCAATCCGGTCCCTGACGACGTGAACGACGATTCGATACCGAACAACAACACGCGGGCGGCGTTCACCGTGGACACCACGCCTCCGGTGATCCAGTGCGCAGGTGATATCGGGGTGACGTGGAAGGGTTCTGCGGCGATGACCTGCTCGGCTTCGGACGTGACGGGGCCGGTGACGCTGGACGGGGCGACGAGCGGGCCGGGATCGACGTCGGTGACGAAGAGCTACGCCTACGGCCCCGGATTGAACAACGTGACGATCACGGCGACGGACGGGGCGGGGAACGTTGCGACGAAGACGGTGAAGCTGGTGGTGAACGAGGCGTATTTGGACCCGCCGTTCCTGGAGCTGACGGAAGGGGCGGGATATTTGAACCCTCGGTACAACGTGATGGAGCCTTCGTGGTCGTCGGGGGAAATCAACGTGGTGGCGAAGAATTACGACGACCGGCCGCGGACGATGATGTTGGACGCGACGGACGACGCGTTCACGCAGAACGTCATCGAGGTGGGGCCGTTCGGCACCGCGTCCGAGTCAGGGATTTACTGGGACACGAGCCTGACGAGGATGACGACGAGGGTGGCGCCGTATACGCCGTACGCCCTGGAAGTTCCCGCCGGGGGGACGGGATCGAAGGCGGTGACGTTTTCGCACATCTTCACGTGGGGGTATGTGTCGGGCTGCGAAAACGGGAGCACGCGGGTCCTGACGATGAATAAATGGCCCCGTGAGGCGGGCATCAACTTCTCGCTGTATGCCGGGGACGTGAAGCTGGCGGGGATCGTGAAGGCGCGTCCGGCGCACCCGTATCACCCGGACGACGCGATGAACGTGGACTCGGCCAAATACGGGGACCCGTGGATCTACGATAAGGACAGCGAAGTGGGTGTGTATTTCGGCGGCTACGGGGTGCCTTTGGGTCATTTGCTGGGCAGCCAGGCAATCAGCGCGGCGTTGGTGACGGGGGACGGGAGCCTGAGCGTGTTCCAGCGGACGGACGGCTTGAGCCATTTGAAGGTTTTGGTGCTGGGGTCCGGCTCCGGACTGGAGATCACCAACTCCGGCTCGACGAAGGTGCAGTTGTCGGACTACGTGAAGGAGGGGGGCACGCTGGTGGCTCTGACGCAGGCGCGGGGGACGAACTACGGGTTCCTGCCGAGGTCGGAAGATTTCGGGTTCACGGGTTTCGAGGAGGACGCGCTGTTCCAGGCGGGGTCGAGCTACGCGGCGGGCCCGAGCGCGGTGTTCAACGGGTTTTCGAAGGCGACGTTGGACGTGAGCGTGGACGGGTACGCGGTGAAATGGCCGGGGGACGCGAAGGTGCTGATGCGGCGGAAGGACAACGGAGCGCCGGAACTTTTGGAATACGCTTACGGGGCGGGGAAAGTGATTTGGGGCGGTCTCTTCAGCGACTACGCCTACGAGACGGGCCAGATATCGTCGGACGAGAAGGCGTTGTTGAAAGGGATCGTGAACTACGCGCTGAACCCCGCCTTACAACCGAACGCCGGGCAGCCGACGGGCCTGGGGGACGGGACGATGTCGTTCGCGGCGACGCCGGACCAGGACCGGTATTTCCTGGGGATGAGCACTGGGGCGGCGTTCACCCTTTCGGGCGAGAACCACGGGACGGCGGCGAAGACGGTGTATTGGACGGCGGGGGGGACGTCGGGGACGTGGTCGGCGCCCCCCGGTTCGTCGTCGACGTCGTCGGTGTGGATGCCGTTGGACGCGGGGTCGCTGGGGTTGGCGGGGACCTTCGAGGCGCGGTTCTACGAGAACGATTCCACCGGGGCGCTGTTGGGCGCGCAGAAACGGATGGTATGAATAAATTTATTGGAGCCGTGCTATAATCCTTGCCGGAATTGGAAGCTCACCAAGATCGGCAATCACACCACGACGGGGTCAAGAATGTAAACGGGGCGTTTACAAATGGAACGGGTCCGTTCCAAATCTATTTGATGTAACGACAGAACAGGAGAAGACAATGAGAAGATTTTTTACGGCGGCGGTTGGATTTTTGATTTTGACCTCAATGGTGGCGGCGGGGACGCTCGCTCCCGGCGCGGCGGTAGCCGCGCCGTCGCGGCAAGGCGATGGCGATGTTCGGAGCTTCTTAAAGAAGGTAAAAGAGGCCAAAAGCCCGGAAGACCGCGCGGCGGCGGTTAAGGCTGTTGAGGATAGCGAGCCTAAGACGGCGGAGGATGTGAAGGCTTTGACAGATGAACTGGAAGGGCCTTTGGCCCCGGCGGCGCAGCGGGCCATTGGAAGAGCGAAAGACCCGTCGGCGGTGCCGGTTTTGATCGAGGCGGCGGAATCCCGACGGAAAAACCTCCGGTCCATGAAGGCGCAAGATTTCGACAGTTTGAGCGACCAAGAGAAGAAGGACGAGATTAACCGCCGCGTTTCGTTGAGCGTGTTGGTGGAAACGCTGGCCAAGCACAAGGACAGGAGGTCGGTGCCGACGTTGAAGGCTTTGCTGGACGACGACGGATTGCGTTACGAAGCTTCTACCGCTTTGAGCGCAATGGGTGACGAAAGCATCAACGATGAACTGATGCGGCGGATGGATAAGGAAAAAGACATCAACTTGGCGGGGATCAAAGCGCCGAGGCTTAAGAGCATTGTGAACGAAATCGATAGCCCCGGAACGAGCAAAGAGAAACGCGGACGATTAATCGGGCAGATCAAGGGCAGCCGCGATCCGGAAGTGAACCGGGCGTTGAAGACCTTGGCCCTGACCCACAAGAATTACGACGTTCGGAGTGCGGCAGGGTTGGCTTTGGTGAATTCGATCATCGCGGACCCGACGGTGGGGGACAGGGCTTTCGTTATGCAATGGGCGGGGCAAAAGGTGCAGTATGAAGAGCAGGAAGACGCCAAGGCATGGGCTGTTGATGCTATGCGGAAAACCTGGAGCTCCCAATATGTGCCCATCCTGATTGAGATGCTGAAGAGTCGGTCTTGGTTGATTCGGTCATATGCCGCCACCATTCTTGGCGAGAAGAAAATCGTCGAAGCGGTGCCTTATTTGGAGGATGTATTGAGAAAGGATAAGGAAGATTCTGTTCGGCGTGCGGCATGCGCGTCGTTGCGTGGGTTAACCGGACGGCAATACTTCGTTGAAGTGTATGAATCGGATTATTGGCCTGGCACTCCTGATTTGGATCAGATCAAACAAGGAAAAGATTCTTTCCATAAATTAATCGGGAAAAAGCGCCCTTGAAACATCTTCTCTTCGCCGCTCTTTTGGCTTCGCTCACATCATCCCAAGCAGTTTACGCCTGGCGATCCGCATTGCCCAGCACTCACCATGCCATTACGGACGCGGCAATACAGAAAATATCGTCATCGGACTATCCCGACATCGCCAAATACGGTGGCGACATATCTGACTGGACCTCGGGCATCGACGATGACGCGGCAGCGCACGGAAAGAATGATGACTCCGAAATCCAATGGGCCGGAAACGCGAATGCCCTGAAATATGACGGTGGTCCATACGCACTTTGGTGGAAGGGTGTTCAGACGAAATATAAGTATCTCGAGTTTACGGGGGACAAATCCACCTATTATTACGTCGGCCTGATGGCGCACTTGGTGGAGGATCAGG
>PMLF01000308.1 GCA_003158755.1 Elusimicrobiota bacterium
CACCAGCACGTCCACCACCGCCGCCTGAAACGACGCGCACACGTCGGCGATCTTTTTCTTGGATTCCAGCACGCTCGGGTTGGCCTTGAGATAGTAAAGGACGGCGGTCTTCAACCCCGAAAACGAAAAGTCCCAGGAATTTTCCAGGAAAGGCCTCGGGAAAATAACGGCCTTGGGGTTCCCTTTCTGGGCCAGGACATCGATCACGGGGCCGCCGGGATAACCGAGGTTCAACATCTTAGCCACCTTGTCGAACGCCTCGCCGNNGCCTCGCCGGCGGCGTCGTCGCGGGTGCGTCCGAGGACTTTGTATTTTCCAAAGGCCTCGACGTGGATGATTTCCGTGTGGCCGCCCGACGCGAGCAGCGTCAGGTAGGGAGGCTCCAGGTCGTGGCTCGCCGGAAGCACCGAATAGATGTGTCCTTCCAAATGGTTGATCGACACGAGCGGCTTCTGATAGACCAGGGCCAGCGTTTCCGCCACGGCCTTGCCGACCAGGAGAGACCCCATCAGACCCGGACCCGCCGTGACGGCGATCACTTCCACCGGAAGCGCCTTGGGAAAAGATTCGGAGTGGCGGCTGTTCTGGGGCTTGAGCGCCATCTCGAGGACGGCTTGGATATTTTCGGTGTGGGCGCGGGACGCCAGCTCCGGCACGATGCCGGCGTAAGGCTGGTGCACGGCGATCTGCGTGGCGACGGCGTTGGTGAGGATGTGCCGGCCGTTCTCGACCACGGCCGCGGCCGTCTCGTCACAGGATGTCTCGATGCCCAGAACCCGTATTAATTTATTCATCGGTCGTCGTTCCTCCGTCGGTCGGGGTATTCCCCTTCGACAATCAATCGTTGGTACACCCGCTTGCGGTCGCCGAGGGCGAGGACCCACCGCGTCCCGTCCCGCCGGTCCTCCATCAGGGAAAGCTTCCGTTCCGCCAAGAGGGACCCCAGGGCCGACAAAAACCCTTTTTCCTCGAACGCCGCGGGACGACGCACCACCAAGGTATCCTCCAGCCACCGGATGCCCTTCTCCTGGCGCTGGACGTTGTACGTTTCGACGACGTTCTTCTCGGCGACGCCGCGACTTGAGAGGAGATCCCTCACCCGGGCCTGGATCCACGCCGCGCGGTCCGACACGTCGATGTCCGGAACGGACGGTTCTTCGCGGCCCAAGGCGGCGGAAGGCGATGAAATCTTCGAAAGGATCCTCCGCAAAAAGGGCGCCGACGATCCGTTCCGCCACGCCAGCCAGGCGACCACGCACCCGGCGATCAAGGCGGCGGTGATGAGGGCGATCAAGAAGAGATCGAGGAGGACTCCGCCCGTCGATGAACGGAAACCGTCCCCCGGACCCTTCCGTCGCCTCGCCGCCGTAATTCCCATTCCGTAACCGTTCAGGGGGTCTTTCATTGTCATTCCGGCATGGTTCTAGCCGGAATCCAGCAGATAGGAAAAGTCACTGGACCCCGTCTTTCGCCGGGGAGACGGCATAACCCCTGAACGAATACCCCATTCCTTATTTTCCCGTTTTCTGGAAAATCGCCTGGGCTTTCAGGAGTTCCACGGCCCGGTCCAACACCTCGTCTTTCACCCGGTCCGTGGCCTTGACGGCCGACTCGGTCTCTTTGCCCTTGGCCGTGATCTCCTCGCCCTGCTCCTGCAACTTGACTTCGGTCTCGCGGGTCACGTCGATGACGATGTCCGGCGTGATGCCGCCCTTCCCCGTCTTCTCGTCGCGGTGGATGCAGCGGCCGGACGGCGTGTAGTACTTGGCCGTGGTCAGCCGCAGGGCGGAGCCGTCCTCCAGGCCGATGATGGACTGGACGCTCCCCTTGCCGAAAGTCTCCGTCCCGATGAGGAGGCCCCTCTTGTGGTCCTGCACCGCCCCCGAGACGATCTCCGACGCCGACGCCGAGCCCCGGTTGACCAGGACCACGAGCGGGATGTCGCCGTACGGCGCCTTGGCCTCCGCCAGGAAATCCTGCCGCGGCGAAGCGCGGCCCTCGGTAAAGACGATCAGTTTGTTCTCGCCGATGAACAAACGGCCCACGTCGACGGCCGCGTTCAGGAGCCCGCCGGGATCGTTCCGAAGGTCCAGCACCAGGGAAGTCATCCCCTTACCGTCGAGCTCCTTCAAAGCCTTCCGCATATCCGGGAACGACGTCTCGATGAACTCGTTCAGCTTCAGGTAACCGATCCCCGGGGCGGCCATGTACGACTTGATGCTTTTGATCTGGATGACCTCGCGGACGATCGTGTAGTCCTTGGGCTCCTTGTCTCCCTCGCGGAAAATCGAGATAGTCACCTTGGTCTTGGGCTTGCCGCGGAGTTTGTTCACTGCGTCCTGCAAGGACATCCCCTGGGTGCTTTCCTTTTCGATCTTCACGATCTTGTCGCCGGGCAGGATGCCCATGCGGTAGGCCGGAGTGTCCTCCATCGGCGTGATCACCACCAGCCACCCGTCCCGTACGCCGATGCGGATCCCCAACCCTCCGAACTCGCCTTTGGTTTCGGTCTGCATGTCCTTGTATTGATCGGGCTCCATGAATTGGCTGAAGGGGTCCAGGGTCCGGACCATGCCGTGGGCGGCGCCGTATACCAACTCTTTGACGTCTTTCTCGACCACATACTGAGTCTGGATGTTTTGAAGCACGTCGACGATCAGCTTGATCTGCTCGTAGGTCTGGCCGATGCTGGAGCGGACCGGCGTCCAAAGGGACAAGGTGATAAGGCCGGTAACCAGGAAAGCCAAGGTGATTTTCCGTCTCGACATGGTGTTCTCCTTTATTTCAACCACAGCAACGGGTCCATGGCCTCGCCGTGGAGCCGCAATTCGAAATAGACGACCGGACGGTTCTCTTCGTCCGTCCCCGACGCGCCCAGAACCTCTCCGACGGAAACTTTCTGCCCCTTCTTCACCTTCAATTCGCCGAGGTGGGCGTAGATCGTGAACAAATTGTCCGGGTGGGCCACCAGGGCCATGAGGCCGTATCCCAGAAATTCACCGGAGTAGAGGACTTCTCCCTTCGCCACCGACCGGACGGACGACGCCTCCGCGGGACGGATCTTGATCCCGTTGGAAACGACGTACGTGTCCAGATCCGGATGCTTGAACTTGCCGAAGCGGGCGACCACCGCCCCCTCAACGGGCCAGGGGAGCTTTCCGAAGTCCGGCGCGGCGGCCGCGGCCGACGCCGCCCGGGATGCCCGGCGCGACTTGCGACCGCGGGACTTCTCTTTCTTTTCCTCTTTTTTCTCCCGCGCGGCGGCGGCCTTCGCCGCGGCCGCTTCCTGCTCCTGACGCTGACGGATCAGGTCCAGGATCAGGGTTTCAAATCGTTTGGCCGACGCCTTCAACTCCTGGATGTCGTTCTCCAAAACGGCTTTCCGGCCTTGCACGGTGTCGAGGAGCGCCGTCATCCGGGACTTGGCCTCCCGCACGCGATCCGCCTCTTTCTCCCTCTCTTGGCGAAGTTCTTCGAACTCGGCCTTCACCGCCACCAATTCCTCGTGGGAGGCTTTGATTTCCTCGTGGCGGGCCATGGCGTCCGACATGGCGGCGGCTTTTTCCCGGACCAAGCTCCTCCGCCAGGCCAACTCGACGAAGCGGGCGTTCTCCGCCGCCAGTCGCCGCTCGTACATAAACCTCATCTCTTCGGAAAGGGTGCGGTTCCACTGCTTAACGTCCAAGCGCGCGGCCCACAAGCGGTTCTCCGCGTCGGAGCGGCGCCGTTCCGTCTCCCGGATGCGCTTCTCGACGTTCTTGAGGGAGCGTCCGGAAGAGCGCAGCTCCCGAGAGATGCGTTCCACCTCTCCTTCCAGCTCGCGGGCTCGGCGATCGGTCTGCCGACGCTCGCGGTCCTTGCGGGTAAGCTCCCGCTTCAGGCGTCGAAGGTCTTCCCGCTTGGAGCTGATGGCGTCCCCGAGAAGTGGAGAAACCGCCAGAAGGACGGCCAACGCCGTCGAAAAAAACCTCCTCACAACGCGAAGGCGGCCAGGGCCAAGACGGCGGCGACCGCCGTCCCGGCCAGGAAAGCGTACGCGTCCGGCGGCAGTCCCAGGAACCGCGCGGAAAAAACCCCCAAGGCCGCCCCCGACAAAGCCGCCCCCAAATCCGCCGCCGACGCGGCGGGAGAAAATGCTTCGGGCGAAAAGAAAAGCAATCGTCCGGCGAAAAGAAGGAACAACGCGACGGCCAGACCGGCCAGGGTTTCCACGGCCAAGTCCGTCTGCGACAACGCCTTTTGGACCATCGCGAACCGTTCGACGCGCGGCCGGTCGCAATCCACGTGATCGACCCCCGGCAACGCCGTCACCCGCCGGGCGTGATGGTCCAGCAAATCCGCCCGGAGGAAGAGGGGGTTCCACTGGACCACGAAGGACTCCGGGAAAGGATTTCCCCCCGTCAAGGACAACCCCGCCGCGAAGGAGGGATCGGCCTTCGCCGTTTCCAGGGCCTCTTCCTTCGATACGAACCGCAGGGAACCGAGCCCGGGCAGGACGCGCAGGGTTTCCTCGATCGGCGCACGGTCGGCGCCGTCCTTCAAGAAAACCACCCACGGGATTTGGCCGGCCTCCAGGGAGGAATGGCGCCGCCACATATCCTTTTGACCAAGGAAAAGGGAGGACGCCGCCGACACCACGGCCCCGGCGGCGAAGATCACCCCCACGGCGAAGAAGGAAACGGTCGGACGGCGGCGAGAAGAAATCTCGGTCACGGAAAGGTGATTTTACTATTTGTGGCGGGCGATGCGGAGGAGTTCCTCGTAAAGGTCTTCTTGGGCGCGGACCATGCCGTCGATGTCGAACTCGTCCCCGATGGAGGCCCGGGCCCGCTCGCCCATGAGTTCCGCCCTAGGCCGGTCCCGAAGGAGCGCGACGATCCGCTCCGCGGTAAGGTCCGGACGCCGGGGAGGGACCAGGTAACCGTTCCGCCCTTCCAGCACGACGTCCCGGCAACCATCCACGGCGTTCACGACCGACGGCAGTCCGGCGGCCATAGCCTCCACCAACGCGCGCGGGAGCCCTTCCCAAAGGGATGTCAGGACGAACGCGTCCGTCCGACGGAGAATAGCGGGAACGTCTCGCCTCCAGCCCGGAAGGAACACGACGTCCTCCAAACCCAGGCGACGTCTCTTCTTCTCCAACTCCCCTCGGCCCTCGCCGTCCCCGACGACCAGGAACCGGGCCCCGGGAAAAACGCGGTGGACCGCGGCCGCCGCCTCGAGGAAATCCCCGAGGTTCTTCTGGGGCTTGAACGGACCCACCGTGGTCACCAACACGTGCTCGGGCGAAAGCGGCAATCCCGGCAGGGGTTCCCGCGAACGGATCAAAGAGCGGTAATCGGCCAGCCGCACGCCGCTGTGGATCAGATGGAACCGGTCCCGGCTTCCGATGCCGCGAGCCAAAGCCTCGTCCAAGTTCGCCCGGGACACCGCGATGAACGCGGTGGTGAAAGGCGCCGCCAAACGCTCCAAGGCGACATAGAAACCCCGGGTCCAAGGCCGCTGCTCCGAGGTGAACCCAAACCCATGGAACGTCTGGACGACGACGGGAACCCCGGCCAACGCCGCCGCGAACCGCCCCAAGATGCCCGCCTTACTGGAATGAGTGTGAACGACGTCGGGTTTCTCCCGACGGAAAAGGCGTGCGAGAGCCAGGACGGCAAGGGCATCCTTCCACGGACGGACCGGGCGCACCAGGGAAGGGATGAAGTGCAGAGGCACGCCGAGCGCCGCCGCTTCTTCGTCGAGGATGGCCCCCCGCCCGCAGACGAGGACCGGCTCGAAGCGGGAACGGTCGAGGGTCCGCACGGTGTGAAGGGTATTCTGCTGCGCCCCGCCCAGTTCCAACAAAGTGATGACGTGGATGACCTTGATTTTCCGGGCTTCCCGATTTGTCGTCGAAACTTCCATTTTTTCCTTTTTTGGTGACGAATCAACTCCCCGTCATTGCGAGGAGCGAAGCGACGAAGCAATCCCCGTTTTCAGACGCCGGGATGATATTCCCCTTTCCTTGAAACATGGGATTGCTTCGTCACAAAAATCGTTCCTCGCAATGACGGGCACCTGAGTAGTTGCCTTTATTGTAACTGTCTCATGGGACCTGATAATTTTTTCGTCGGAGGGGCGGGTCTAAAACCCACCCCCAACTTCAGAAGAAATAGGAGAGAGACACCCTATGGACCGCGCCCAAGTCGCCCATAGGCAGAAACGCGTAATCCACCCCCAGCCCTTGGAACCCGAACCCCAACCCGAAGGCCGCTCCCGACAATCCCCCCGCTCCGGTCGAGCGCGTATTGTACCCCACCCGGGCCGCCAAGGAGAGACGGTCGGTCTTAACCAAAACCCTTTCGACGCCGGCGGCCGCGTAGGCACCGCCGTCATCGGGAACCGCCGCGTCCAGGCCGAACACCCATTTGTCCGTCGGACGATAACCAACTCCCGCCCGGAAAGCCGAAGGAAGTTTCTCGGTCTCTTGATCGAATTTTATCTTTCCACCCAGGTTCGTAACGGTGACCGCCGCGTTGAGCTTCCCGGCCCACAACCCCGGCCAAAGGAATCCAAAGTCCCCGGCGACGGCGTCGGCGGACGTGACGATCTTGGATTCAACCCGCTTGACCGACGCCCCGACGAAAACCGGCCCGACCTTCCTCGCGCCTCCCACCGTAACCGCCGTGTCCGTCGGCGTGAACCCGCCGGTCTCGTCGCCGGTCTCGTCCCTCCCGGTCAAGGTCCCCGCCGTCTGTCGCTGCACGCTCCCGCCGACGCCCCAGTTGTTCCCCACCTTCTGCCCGTACGCGGCGTAACTGTACGCCGTCGATTCCACCGATTCCGCCTGCATCAAGGTTGCCGACCTCCGCGTCAACGTCGCCAGCGCCGCCGGGTTCCAATAAAGCGCGCTCGCCTCGTCGGCCAAGGCCGAATAGGCCCCGCCCATCCCCGACGCCCGAGCCCCCGCGCCATTTGTTAGGAATTGAACAGCCGACGTCCCCGCGGCATGGGCGAAGGAAAAAGGTAAAAGGAAAAAGGCAAAAGGGAAAACCAACCTCAAACCATTTCGTTTGGCGCTGGTGATAATGGAACCGATAATCCGACCGATTTGCAAACATTCCCCTCTGGCTTCTTCGACCAATTTTCTTTCCTTCATTTCAGATCTCTCCAATAATCGAAACCAATAAACCGTTTCACGGGATTCTTTTAAGGCGATTGCGTTCTTGCTTATGAAATCCGCCTTACTCTGTCCCGCCTGAGCCTCTTCCAGGTTGGCCCCGATGGAAGTCCCCGACCGAACCAACTGCCCGGAAATCCTTTTGAAAACTCCACCCTCTTTTTCCAACCCCCGACAAAACCCCAATATCGTCAGAGCGAACTCAAACGCCCGTTCTCTTATGTCCCGAGGTTTTTCACACATTGCGCTTTTGCCTTTTTCCAAACTTTCACCTTTTACCTTTTGCCTTGATTCTCATCTTTGCACCGCCACTTTCAAAATCTTCTTTCCGCCGACGCCTTCGATTCGCACGATGTAGACTCCGCTCGCCACCGATTGCCCGCCCGCGTTCTTGCCGTCCCAGGGCGCTTCTCCCAGGTCGTCGGCGTGAAGCGTCCGCACCAACTCTCCTTGCATCGTGAAGATTTTCACCTCGCTCCCCGCCGGGATGTCGGAAAATTTCATTTGCCGTTGCCCCAGCGCCGGCCGCAAGGGATTAGGGAACGCCTTCGCCTCGCCCACCGACGCCCCCGGCGAAAGCATCATCACCTGGAACAGGGAGAAATGGTCCGTCAGTCCCGTCAGCCGATGATTGGACGGGTCCCGTTCCGTGGGAAGCGGCGTCCAGAACCCTCGCGTATCGTCGTACCGCGCCAGCACCAATTTCCGGTCGTCCGTCCCCGCCACGTCCGCGTCGGTGTAAGTGAAGGCCAGGGACACTGGACGCCCCGGCTGAATCCCGTCGTCCAACGTCACGGTGAACCCAAGCCCCGTGGGCGACAAGCGATGCACCGGCGACGGCCCTTCCGGGAAAGAATTACGCGCGTCGATCGCCATGCCTTCGTCGCCGAGGAAAGCCTCCGACGGCACATCCATGTCCCACCCGCCGAAATGGAAGTGACCGCCTTGCCGGGGAACGGTCCACCGCCAATGGCATTCGGACCCGGAAGGCGCGAGCGGCCTCGTCACCGTCGATAAATAGACAAAGTCTCCAATGATCCCATCGGAGTTATCCCCGGCCAAACGGAAATAGGACGTCGCCCCCGGCGTCAAGCCGAATACCCACGCCGTCGTGGTTCCGGTGGACAGCGCCCGCGAGAAGACGTTCCCGTCCGTGGACACGTCCACGACGAAGGCCACGCTCGCGGGGTTCCCGTTGCCCGACCAGTTCAAGGATACGGAACTGGCGAACACTCCCGAAAAGACGAAACCCGAAGGGGGATTCGCCAGACTGTGGAAAACCGCCGTCGACGTCGAAACGAACGGCCCCGCGTCGTTGAAAGCTTCCAGATAAACCTGTTGGGCGGAATCCGGCCCCAGCCCGACCTGAATCCACGACGTCGTCGCCGGCGGCAAATCACCGGACAGGTTGAACCCGTCGGAAGAACGCCTCACCCGGTAACCGTTTTCATTTCCCGTTTCGGACCAGGACCAGGTGATGGACGCCGACGTCCGCCCCGCCGCGGAAGGCGAGGAAGGGCTCAAAGCGAACTCCGAGACCACCGTCCACGTCTTCGTCGACTCCACGTTTCCGGCGAGATCCGATCCGAGGGCAGCCACCGTGTGCGTCCCCACTCCCAAAGTGAAAGGGGCGGAATACACCAAGAAACCACCGCCGTCGATCCCGAAAAGGAGAGTGCCCGCCCCGGACGCCGCCCCGCCCAAAACCGGGTCTTCGACGCGGAAACCGATCAGGGTGGAGGAGGAAACGAACATTCGCGTCCCGCTCAAAGTCCCGAGTCCGCTCAACACCGGGACCGTCGTCGGCGGAGTATTGTCCACCGCGACGGCGAGGCGCCGGGCCAGGCTGTTCCCCGCCGGGTCGAAAGCCGCCGCGGTCAGAGTGTGCGTCCCGTCCAATACCGTCCGGCTGTCCCAGACCAGGGAGGTTGAAACGCCGTCCGACGCCAGGGGGACATCGTCCAGATAAAAAGCCGTCCTCGACACGGCGATGTTGTCCGTCGCCGTCATGGAAAGCGTCGTCGTCCCCGACAACAATGCGCCGGCGGCGGGCGAGGCCCAAGCCACCGACGGGGGCTGGACGTCCGTCGCGGGCGCCACGTCCACGTTCAAGGAACCCTGCGTCAGGAGCGCCATGCCGGACGCTCCGTCGTCCTTGAAGATGGAATAGCTGAGACGCGCGGGCCCCGCCAGGGCCACGGGCACCGCGCTCGACAAGGAAAGGACCGTCTCCCCGGCGGAAAGGGCGGACCCGGTGGAATAGAAGAGGGCCGCGGAAACGGCCCCTTGGAATATCCCGCCCGTCACCAATAGGGGAGAAGCCGGTTTGTTGGAGAGCACCCGCAGGGAAAGGGCCAGAGGCTCCCCCGCCTTGGGCGCTCCCGTGTCCAACCGCGCGTCCTCCACCGAGACCTCATACCCCCTCACTCGGAGGGCGAGAGACGAGGCGAAAGGCGCCGTGGACGCATCCGCCGGAGTGAAAACGTAGCCCGCCCCGTAGTTCCCGCTCGGCAAGTCCGGCGGCGAGGCCCAGGAGAGGACGATGGGATCGAAGGTCCCCGAAGATGCCGGGACGGCGAAGGTCGCCGTCGACCCCGAAGGCAAAGACACCGCCAGCGTCCCGGGGACCGCCGGGAGCCAGGTCATGATCGCGGTGTCCCCGGCGTCGTAGGAGGACTTATCCGTCGACGCGGCGATGAACGGCGATCCCAGCGGGACCGAAAGCCCGTCCTGGTAGAGGACCCTCCCGCTTTCGGCGGCGAACCGCACCGACGCCGTCTTCGGGACCGCTCCCATGGGGAAATCCGCCGACAAAACGACCGGGACGGACCCCGCCGTCAACGTGAAATCCTTTTCAAAGTCGCCGCAGGTCACCTTCCCGATTAACCGGGGAGAAAGGCCGTTCCCGCTCCGAACATCGACGGTCAGATGGACGGTGTCGGTCGAAAGGTAGGCGCTTTTGTCCAACGCTTCGGCCACGACCAGTTGCAATCCCGTCACCTCGACCGACGCCGTTCCCTCCGTCAGGACGGTTCCCGCGTCGTCGATCACCCGGAGCCGCGCCGAATAGATCCCCGAGGCCAAGTCCTCGGGCACGGGCGCGTCAAAGGAGAAATCTTGAAATCCTCCCGGCGCCAGTCCCACGGAGGACTGCCGGACGGCGTCGGCGAAGGTTAACTCCAACCGCGTCTGGCCTGGAAAATTCCCCGCGTTCGTCAGCCGGATCGCGACCGTCGAGGTTCCGCCCGCCGCCGCCGCGGTCGCCGAGGCCGACGCGACGACGAAGGAGGGCGCGAAGCGCAAACCGTCCACCCGCCGGCTGACCACGTTGTCGTTGTAAAGAACTTCTCCGGTCACTTCGTAGTTGCCCGCCGCCGACGGGAGCCCGCCCTCGAAATGGAAATCGGCCGCCGCGTCCGTCGAAAGCGCCACGTCCCGCCCATCCTGGAAGAAAGCGCTCCGCACCGACAGCCTCCCCGCGAAATCGTTCAGCCCCTGGTTCGCCACCGTCGCGTCCGCCGCCAACCTCGCCGACGTCGTCACTGCCACGTCGAAGCGGGTCAGGGCCGCCCCGTTGGCCCGGCGCACTGACAGGCTCAAAGTCCCGCTGAACAAGTCCGAGTCGTAACGCACCGCATGGGTCCCCGACGACAAGATCAAATCCAAGGAGTCTTTCACCGCCCCGCCCGCCGGAAGGAAATACCGGCGGGACTGGGTGCCGCCGTCCACGGTGAAAAGGACGTCGGTCTCATATCCCAAGCTCCCCGCGTTGGATACGGTAAACGGGATCGAGACCGGACCTTCCGGATAATATGGCTGGGCCGCGAAGGCCAAGGTCGGCTGAAGCCCGAAGCGGACGGTCTTCGTCGAGGTCAACACCGCGTCCCCCGTCACCGCGGCCGTGAACGTCTTGTCCGCCCGCAAGGTCACCCGCCGCACGATCACCCGGGTCTCGTCGCTTTTCAAGGTCATGGTGGAGGAGGGCCCTTCGAACTCCACCGCCAAGTTCAGGTCGTAGGGGGCCTGGTTGGAAAGGGTCAACGCCAAGTCGAAGGGGTCCGTCGACGCGGTGTCGGGCCCCGTGAGCGTCGCCGTCAATTTCGGCGCCGCCACGGTCACCGTGTCCGCCGCCGACGCCGTGCCGAGAGTCCCCTTCAAAACAAAGGTCGCCGCCGCCGGCGTCTCGAACCGGTAGCTCGCCCGGGAGCCGGGGTCCAGCGTCACGCTCCCGGAATATACGATTGCTCCATTCTTGGTCACGGACAAGGGAGCGCCGGCCATCGGCAACGGGGAATTGTTGATCGCCGTCACGGTCACGCCCACGGTTTCCCCGGGACGGTAGGAAAGCCTGTCCGGTTCCATCGTCAACACGACCCCCGACACGCCGTAGTACAAGGGAACCGTCTTCGACGCCAGCGCCTGACCCAAAACATTCTTCGCAAGTCCGGCCAGGTACAGTTTGCCCGTCTCATGGATTTCCCCCGCCGCGATCGTCTCCGGAACCGAAACCGAGACCCCGTTCAACGCCGCCGTCCGCGTCCAAAGGTCCGCCGAGATCGCCTTGACGCTCACCCCCTTATCGGTTCCCACCCAAACCGCCGAATCCAGCGGCAGCAACGAGGTGATCGTATCGCTTAGGAGCCCGTCGGCCGACCCGTAGTGGGTCCACGTATTTTCAACTTTGTTGTAACGATACAAACCATTGCCCACTCTATTGTCGTAGGGTCCTCCGGTGCCGAACCACATGTCTCCCGCCGTGACCGACATTGCCTTGACCGCTTTATAGGAGAGATAGTCTAATTTGCCTGTTTCACCCGTCGCTGGTTTGTAGAAATTGACGCCGTCGCAGTAGGGGAAATACAGCGTGTCTCCATCCTTCACCACGTCGGAGAGATAAGTGAGGGAGGGGAAACCGAAGATCACGCCCTGCAAACTACCGTCCTCCACGATCTGGGAGCTCGAGTCGACGGAGTACACTTTCATTTCCGCATAGGGGCTCTCGCCGTCCTCTTCGAACGATGCCCATAATTGGCCGTTCACTTCTTTAAATACGGTGGGGTAACCGTACGGGCTCGATATCGTTTCCGCCAAAACCGCGCGAGTGACCTTATCACGCATCCGTAAGTGGCGAGTGAGTGAAGAACAACTGCCGTCCGAATTGTAATAATCGCACCCATTGGACAACTCCCAAAGGGCTTGCCCCCCCACGGCGGTCGCGACCATGGTTTCCCCGTCGGGCGCGGAGAAGGAAA
>PMLF01000202.1 GCA_003158755.1 Elusimicrobiota bacterium
ACACGTTGGAAAGCATAATAAAAAAGGAAGGCCCTATGGTTGCGCCCTTTCCCCCCGCCATCGGCCGTGCGGATGGGCGCGGCGGATCGCGGCGTGGAGGTCCTGCGGGTGGAGGTGGGTATATATTTCGGTGGTTTTGATCCGGGCGTGGCCTAAGATTTCTTGGACGTAGCGGAGCTGCGCGCCGCCTTGCAGCATGTGGGTGGCGCAAGCGTGCCGCAAGAGGTGGCAGCCCATCTTCCAGGGAAGCCCGGCCTTCGCCATGTATTTTTCAATGAGCGCGTTCAGGCTGGCGGGGCTGAACCCTTTTCGGAAGCAGGTCAGGAACAGCGCGGTTTCCCCCGGCGGGCGGCGGACGCTTTGAAGATATTTTTCGAGCCAGTGCCGGGCCGTTTTTCCGAGCGGCAAGAATCGGTCTTTGCCACCTTTGCCCTGGCGGACGAAAACCGCGTTCTCGTTGAAATCCACGTCGTACATCCCGAGCCGCGCCAGTTCCTGGCGCCGCAGCCCCGTGGAATAGAAAAGCTCCAATATGGCCCGGTCCCGCAAGCCCAAGGGCGTTTTTACGTCGGGCTGGCGTAGGAGCCGCCGGACTTGATCCGGGCCGGGGATGTGTCGCGGAAGGCGATCCCGTCGGCGAAGGCGGCTTTTCGGCGCGGGGTTCGCCAGGAGGCGGCCCCGGTGGATCTCGTTCTCAAAGAACCGATGCAAGGTGTGGAGCCTGGCTTGGACGCGCCGCAGGGTCACGGGGCGGCCGGTGTTTTTATTCTTCCGACGGATCAGGCGGCGGCCGTACGCCTCCACGTCCTCGGGCGTGACGTTCGCGGCCGCTTTGCGGGTTTGGGCGAAGAAGGTTTCCAGTTCCATTTGCTTAAGGTGGATCGTCGACGGCGCGTAGCCCCGGCTTCGAAGCCCGGCGAGGTAGTCGGCGATCCGCTCGGACCGGATCATCATTCCCCCCGGTCCTGTTCGCGGGGATGGGTGCGGCGGTGTTCGCGCTTCAAGTCCCCCACTTCCACGTGGGTGTACATTTGGGTGGTATCCAGGCTCTTATGGCCGAGCAGCGCTTGGATGTGGCGGATGTTGGCCCGGCCTTTCAGCATGTGCGTCGCGCACGTGTGACGGAACCCGTGCGCCGTGACGTGCTTGGTGATCCCGGCTTGGTGGACGTATTTTCTAATGATCCGATCGTTGACGACGAGGGGGTCCAGCGGACGGCCTCTCCGGCTGATGAACAGGCGAGCCGCGGCGTCGGGGCGCTTTCCAACCAACGCCGGGCGGGCGCGGTCCAGGTATTGCGCCACGTAATGCGCCGCAATTTCGCCCAAAGGGACCACTCGGTCTTTTTGCCCTTTGCCGTCGTTGATACGAAGCTCCCGCGATTCCAAGTCCACGTCGTGCAGGGTCAGGTTCCTTAGTTCGCCGTTGCGTATCCCCGTCGTATACAACACTTCCAGAAGCGCTTTGTCCCTTAAACCCAAGGGCGTGTCCACGTCGGGTTGGGCGAGGATCTTGTTCACCTCCCGGACCGTCATCACGCCGCGCGGAAGGCGCTTCTTGACGCGCGGCAACTCCAACCCGCTCGCCGGGTCGGTGAGGATGCGCCCCCGCTTCAAGAGGTAATGGAAGAAGCTGCGCACCGCCACCAACCGGCCCCGCTGCGTCATCAGGCTTAACGGTTTGTCCTTGTGTTTCTCCTGGTAGACGTGCAGTTGGTATTTGTACAGGCTGTCGCCCGTGACGGCGGTCAGGTCCCGCACGTCCAGGGTTTGGAGGTAGCGAAGGAAAAATCGAAGGTCTTTGACGTAGCCCCGGACCGTCAACGGCGAATAGTTTTCCATCGCCAAGTGTTCTTCGAACTGGCCGACCCGTCTTTCGATTTTCTGGATTTCCCGCTCGTCCATGGTCCCACCCTCCTTATTTTCCCTATATGCCCCCCGCGCGAACCCCGCGAACCGATTTCGCCCGCGAAAACCGTTGATCCACTTTTCCTTTCACCCGCCAAGAAGTTCGCACCCCTTTGCGCGAACTTCCGCGAACCTTTACAAGACGTTTATCCCGCAATGAGGATTTTCCGTCGTAGCTCCTCCGGCGTCGTCAGGCCCACGAGCCGCTTTTCTCCCTCCGGGCCGTGATCCAGGACCGTGTACCGGCACGTGGTCCCACGGCCGCCGCCAGTCATCTCTCGGACGTATTCCAGGCTCACCAAGTCGGCCAGGAGCTCGCGCAAGCGCGTGTCCGCCAGTCCCGTGGCCTCGCGGATCGCGCGGCGCGTCACGCCGTCACTGGATGCGCCTAGAAGCCCTTCAATCGCTTTCAATAGCTCCCGCTGGGGTTTCTTCAGGTCCGCGAAGCTCTCCCCCATGATTTCGCGGGCTAAGGAATAAGCCGCCGCGTAATCCTCCACCGTCGCTTCGGTGTACTCCCGCCCGTCGATGGATTTCTGTACCGGACGCTGGAACTGGTAAAGGAACGTGATGACCTCGATGAGGTTTAGAAACCGCATGTTGTCGCGGCGGGTCCTCAGCCACCGGACAGGGAAGTCGATCAGGTCGGCGTACGGGATCACCACCGCGACGGCTTTTAAAAGCCGCTGCATGTTGTGATGACGGCGGACCAGGGCGTCCGTCTCGCCCATCGTCAGGAAACCGGCCAGGGTCTTGGCTCGGCGCTGGCGCTCGTGGATGCGCCTCGTCTGCGCTTCGCTCTCGTCGAGGAATAGCAGGAAGCACCGCGTCGCGTTCTCGTCATGGATGTGGGGGCTTGTCGTCGTCTCCATGTAGGCCACCGGGCCTTCCACCACGCGCTCTTCCATCCGCATTTGGTTCGTCTCCGGGTCTTTCACGGGGACCGCCAACGTCAGGCGCTTTTTGCTTTGAAGGCTTCGGATCGGATAGTCCGCCTCCTCCGATCCGGCCCGCTCCTCCAAAATCAAAAGCTTGTGCTTCAATCCGTCCTTCGCCGCGTAATAGATGGCGTACTGGGTCACCCGCGAATACATCACCACATCTTCCGGCGGCGTCATCCGCTCCACCGTGTCGGACAGCACCGACTTTCCCGCCGACGATTGGCTGACGATCACGCACGCCAAAGGGCTTTCCAGTTTCCTGGATATCCCCACCAAATAACCCAGCGTCTTGTTGTGGTCTTCTCCGACGTAGCCCAGCGTATCCATGTCCGCCAGGATGTCGGCCAGGAGCTGCGGCCGTTTCAGCGCCGCCGTCGCCTGGGCCGCGTCCTCCTCCGTCATCGGCGGCGGGGCCTTCGCCCCGTTCGTTCCCTCGACCCCTTCGCCGCCCTTTCCTTTCGATTGCAGACCCTCCAACACTTCGATCAATCGATTTAGATCCCCGTGCAGCGCCCCGGCGTCCGCCTTCATGATCTTCCGGCAGCAGCTGACGAACTTGTCCCGCGCCGACGAGGAATACAGATCGAACGTGTCCAGGTGGTTTCCGTCGGTGGAATCCAACTTAACGTTGACCTTCATGTGCTCCGTTTTCCGGGCGCTTAACCCTTTCACCCGATACACCCGGCCGCTTAGGCTGATGAAAAAGGCGTCCTCTCTTTCCTCGACGGTGGGGCGAGCTTCGACCGTCGGAAGGCTTGCGGGTGAAGGAAGAACCGGGGCGGGCGTCGGGGCGGCGGGAGCCGACGAGGGAGGAAGCGGCGGCGTTCCGTTCGCCGACGACGATATTTCCTTTATTTTCCGAGCGCTCGCCAGGATGCTGCTAATCCGCGCCAGGACTTGGAACTCCTCTCGGGGGAATCCCCCCATCAACGCCGCGTTGGGGTCTTTGAACTTCCGGGGAAGGTCGAAGCTCAATACCTCGATCCCCAAGGCGGACAGCTTCTCCGTCAACGGTTGCCGCGCCCGGACTCCGGCGTCGTCGTTGTCCAGGCAGAGGAAGACGCGCCGCGTTCGGTGTTCCTTCATCAGCCGGACGTGGTCCTCCGTCAATCCGTTGACGCCGTAGATCGGCACGGCGTTCGTCAAGCCGACGCTGTAGAGGCTCAAAGCGTCGATGATCGATTCCGTCAAGATGATGTCCTGGTGGGCCTTGAGCGTCGCGCCGTTCCACACGCCGCGGCGCGGGCCGGGGAGGTATAGGTGGGCCGGGCCGGTTCCGACGGCACGACGGCCATACACACCGACGGTCGCGCCGTTCTCGTCGAAGATCGGGAACGTGACGCACCCGTGGAAGAACTCCCCGCCTTTCTCGTTCAACACGCCGACCGCTTTTAGTCCGGCGGTGAACTCATGGCCGGGATCGTCGGGCAACATCCGCCGAAGTCGGCCGTCACCGAAACCAATCTTAAAATGACGGATCAACTCGCCGTCCTTGATCCCGCGACCGGTTAGATAGTCCTGGGCCGGGCGGCTCTCGCAAAAGCTGCCGTGGTAAATCTCCACCACTCGGGCCAATAATTCCGACGGGCGTACAGATGAAACCGCCGACGGTGCAGGGGGCACCATCGGCGGCGAAGTCGGTTGTATGGTGACGGGTCCGTCGACCTTCACGTCGAGGATCTGGTACACGTCGCTAAAAGGCTTGTCCTCCTTCTTCATTACGAAATCGACCACGTTCCCCTTTGCCCCGCACCCGAAACAGTTCCAGACCCACTTATCCCCGCGTTTTCCGACGGAAAGGCTTGGCGTGTTGTCCTCATGGAAAGGGCATGCGCCCAACTGCTTGTCCCGTCCTGCCGCCTTCAACATCACGCCGTATTCCATCATGATCGTCGGCAGGTGCAGCCGCTTCATCGCTTCCAGCCTGTTCGGGTCAATCTTCATGGTCAATGTCTCCCCGTGGGGTTTTTTGGTTGCTTCCTTTTCCGTCCTACTCCCTCGCCGCGCCGTCTCCTCCGAAGATCACTTGCTTTAAGTGGCTGACGTGCGTCTTCAACCTCCGCACGTTGCATACCGCGTCGCCGTCCTTGAACCGCCGCGCCAGGTCGTCCACGTGCTCACCCTTTAGCCGGAAAAGGACTTCCTTTTTACCGTCGGGACGACGGTTAATCTTCACGCCATCCAACCATCCCCCCTCCGCCAACACATACGCGCCTTGCCAAAGGTCTTTCGTCTCAATCACCATCGGGTTCCTCCATCCGCCGCCTCTCCGCGCTGTGCAGCGCCGCCGTCGCTTTCAAAATCCATTCCGCCAAACCGCCCGGCCCGCCCGCCGTCACGATCACAAGTTCTTGCTTCCCATCGTCCCGCGTCAGGACGTGGACGCTCTCCACCGCGCAGGACCCTTTCCAAATCCGCTCCATCTCCATCCGCCCTCCTTCCCCCGGCCGGGGGTCGATCACGGTGGTACGGTGTCAAGAACTTTTTTGATTATTTTTGACTCTTCTGACCCCCTCGATTCGTGCCTCCGAATGCTACGATTATCGTAGCAATGATGCAACTCCTTGCCCAATCAAAAATGAAATCCCATGCGATAATTCTGGAAATGACAAAACGTGTCCAATCCAGAACGCCCCTCGGTGAAAGTCTCTCACGCGCCCGAACCGCCAGGGGAATCACACAAAGGGAACTCGCCAAGATGACCGGGGTTTCATATCGGGTAATTGCCCACTATGAAACCGTCGTCAAGAATCCTTCCCCGGACGTCGTCGTTAAGATCGCAAAAGCCCTAAAGGTTTCCGCCGACGAACTCATGGGACTTAAACCACTTACGCAAAAAGAACCCCCCGTCAAAAATAGGCGTCTCCTTAAAAAAATGAAAACGATCGACGATTCCCCGCGCTCCGATCAACAAGATGTCATGAAGTACATCGACATGGTCGTCGATCGCAGGAGGAAGCGGAACGCCAAGCCCAACGGCGTGAAATAGATTTTCCTTTCACCCGCAAAAAGAAAACCACCGCCTTTTATCGACGGTGGTTTTTTAATTGGTGCTGCTTTCCACTTCGCCGCTCTCCCCCTCCCTGCACGGGAGGGGGCCGGGGGGCGGGTGGGGTTCAGCGGGCGCCGCACTCCGCGCCTGGTTCAGCGGCGCGGTGTGCGGCGGGGCTTTTCACATGGTCGGGGTTTTTCCTTTTCGGGTCTTCCGCCCCTTTGGGGCGGATGGCCGCCTCTGGCGGCCGGGTGGGGAAAGGGTACCGGGGAAGGGGGGCCCCCAGCCGTGCAGGCCCCTTGCCCCCCGCGCGCGGATGAGTTTTCCGCGCGGTGTTGCGGGGGGAAGGGGGCCGCTTCAAGCACGGCGGCATCCGGCAGCGCNNGTGGGGAGGATGACTTGGAGCAATGCCCCCTCGGGTATTACGGGTTTAAGCTCGACGGAAAACGGAACCGCCGCGCGGGTTTACCCAACGGGGCGCGGCTTTGGGGAACGTGGGGCCCCGAAGACGCGCCCCGCTTCTTTTGACGTTGCTTTGGGTGGGATTGGCGCGCGTGCATTTCAGGTCCGCGGTTCCACCCCAATGGCCCGTTGCATTTGTGCCGGGCCATCCTCGGGGCGCGCCCGCGGAGGCGGCCCTGGGGGAGCGCTAGCGGAGGAGGGGCCGCCGGAGCGTGGGGTGGGCCAAGGTGCGCCGCCGGACGGCCGCGCATGCCTTCCGTGCGGCCGCCCGCCGACGCGCCGACCTCGGGCGCGGTGTGAAGCGCCGCCACCACCGGAAAATTGATTTTTAGGCGCAGCTGGGAAACATCACCGCGCGGGGCGAGCCGGCCGCCGCAGGCGGTGGACGGCCGCTTTGTGGCCGGCCAGCGGCGACAGCCGCCCGGCGTTCGTTCCTACTCCCGAATCGGAACGTTCGTCCGGGCTGTCATCCCCGACGCGCGGCGAAATCGTTCCCGTCCTTCACATCGGCGGTGGTGTTGTCCGCACCGATCGCCATCCCCGGCGTCCGCCATCTTCGATCGTACGCGGCGTGGCTTCCATCCCATCCGCGCGGGGTGGATCTCCACCCGGCCGACGTCTTCATCGGTCCGGGCCATTCATCGCCGCGCCAGGTCTCCATCCATCCGCCGCCGGTACGGCGTCCCGGTCCTTCCATCCCCGGCCGTCGTCGCGGCGGGAACCGTCGTCCGGCGGCGTCTCGTCCATCCCGGCCGCCCGTCGGGCGGTGGCGGCGTCAGCGTCCGCCCGTCCCGCCCATCGTCATCAATCCGGGCCATCCATCGCCGCGCCGGGCCATCATCCTTGCCGTCGGGGCGTCGGTGGTCTCCATCCATCCGTCGCCGGTACGGCATCCCGGTCCTTCCATCCCCGGCCGTCATCGCGGCGGGAACCGTCGTCCGGCGGTGTCCCGTCCATCCTGTCCGCCAGGTCCGCGCCTGTCGGAGCGGTCCGCCGTCGGGCGCCGGTGGCGTCAGCGTCCCCCCGTTCTGGTTGTCTTCCAATGAGGCGCGCGCGTTCGTCGTTCTTCCCTCGTTGCTGTCTTCTCCGCGTCAGGAATCCAATTACATAATGTGAAGGTCGCAAGTTCAAGTGACGGGGGTTCTCCGGCGAAAAAGAGCGCGGCCGCTGAAAGAGTTCCCCCCAGAGGCCGCGTCGGCAATCGTTGACGAATAATTAATCAGTCAGGAAGGAGCGCCCCCGAACCTTGTCAAGTTCCGTATTTATTGAACGCAATCATCAGACCACAAACCAACGAAATAAAAGTCGCCGCGAGGGCAGTCGCTATTATTGCAATCATGCGACTATTCATTTTTTGGGCGAAGGCATTTGAACACCATAAAATCACCGTATAGCCACCAAAGGCCAGGGAGGCTGGCAGGACAAAAAGAACCAAATCTGATTGCAACATATTCACTTTGGAAACCACCCTTCCATGATAAAGAAGGACTTCAATCATGCTGTGTAAAATTGCGACCACCAACATCCTGATAATAAGCATGTTCATGGCTTATTCGCCCCCTTTTACAGCATGTTCCGACGGATAAAGAGCACGGCCGCTGGAAAAGTTACCCCAGCGGCCGCGTCGGCAATTGTCATCGGAAATTATCGTGAAGTTGTTGTGATGTTAGCGTCCCCTATCGTCTTACCCCTCACCGCTTTTTAGTCAGAACCAAAACTAGTCCGACCACCAACAAACAGGCGCATATGACGTAGACCGGGACCCGGAAAAATGACACGGGGCCGTAAATCTCTCCAAAGTTTCCGTTGGGCAAGGGGGTGTACGCTCTTCTCTCAATGATTTTGAAAATAATAAATACAACCGGGACCACAACAAGAAAAAACTTCCCTATCAATGATTTCATAACAACTCCTAAGGTATTAGACCCCTTCTCTTTTTGGCGTCTTCAATTAATCGATCCGCCTCATTCTTGCAGTTGTTCCAAAGCCTCCACTTATGCCGTGAATAATGATCTGGGTGGTTAATCCTATCTTGGAAGGCTTGGTCAATGAATGGGTCCAAATCAGACCCGCCGGCACGAGGACCAAAATCATCCGGCAAATAAGCCTTCTTGCAGAAACCGGCACCTTCGTAATCATTCCGTCGTTGGATCGCGATTCGGGCCGCACTAACGTCTTCCGGGCGGTCCTCAACCCACAACCCCAGTCCTGCCTTGTCGTATTCGTTCCCCCAACTATAGGTGTGATTCAAAGTTCCGTTGGGATTGGTTGTATACACAAACGTGTGGGAAATGGCTCCTTTATTGGGCTGTTTAATAGAACCAGGGAACACGTTCAAATCACGGTTTTGACGATACGTGTCCAGACCAAGCGGGTCTGACCATTGGACAGGACTATTTCCAACATACCTGAAAAGATTAAATTCGCCCCCGGCAAAACCAATAAGGTCTTCCTGTGTATATCTCCCTGTGGCCGAATCGTAATACCTGTTCCAGTTGTAATGAAGCCCCGTTTCTCCGTCGAAGTATTGACCGGGGAAACGAAGGTTGTTCTTGATAGTGGAAGCAGGATCAACCGTCGCGGCACCAAAAGTGTCGTAGACCGCCGCCCATACCACGGCCCCGCTGGTGTCCGTCATCTTGACCGGAGCCCCAATGTAATCGTTTTCGTACCAGAAGTATCCCATCGGTTCCGTCGTAGAATTGATGACGTGCATCCAAAGCGGATCGGTGTCCCAAACCCCTCCGGGTTTCCACCCGTAGGACTTCGTGATTGTTCCGTCGGAAGTCATCTCGGCGATCAAGCCTTCATCCGTGTACAGGAAGAAGGTCTTTGCTCCGTTGACGGTTTTGCTTAATCTCCGACCGAAAACGTCGTAGGAATATTGCGCGTTCAGCCCGTTGGTGTCCGTGACCTGGATCAATCTGTTTTCTACGTCCCAAGTGTAGACCGTCGTGACGCCGTTCTCCATCTTCGTCGATAAATTACCGTTGGCATCGTACGTGTAGGACACACCACCGACGGACTCAAGTTCGTTATTCTCGTCGAACGCGGCGGTGGTGACGTTGATTCCCTGGGCGTGGGTCAATCGGTTGCCGACCGAATCATAGCCGAAAGCTTCGCTTGGTTTCGCGGGGTCTTGGACTCCGGTCAATTGATCGGTGTTGTCGTAGGCGTATTGTGTGGAACCCTTCGTCGATACGTTGTCGTTCTTATCGAACGTGAAGGGCAGGGACAATAGCGGGTTTCCGCCGGGGTCGTTGGCGTTGATTGCTGTTGGGCGGCCGTAGGCGTCTAGCGGCGTGGTTCTTGTGGCTCCGCCGGGGAAGATTCTTCCTGTCGGGCGGCCTCGGTCTTCGGTCATGGATAGGACGCCTACGCCGGGGATGTTCATCGACGACAGGCTGCCGTCTTGGGCGTAGGTGGCGGCGTAGGTTGTGCCGTCGGGGTAGGTCACGCTGGTTTTCTGGTTGGCGTTGTCATACGCGTAGCTGAAAGACTTGGTGAAGGCCCCGTAGTTCACGGCTTCGCTCGTCTTCCGGCCAAGCGGGTCATAGACGTAGGTGGCGGAGCTGGTGCCGTCGTTATAGCCCGTCAGGTTTCCGACGGCGTCATAGCTAAAGCTCACCGTCTTGATCGGGGTGGTGTCTCCCGCCGTGGCGAAATATGAAACTCCCGTCAGCTGCCGCGCGGCGTCGTAATCGTAGCGGATCACCTGGCCTTTGGCGTCGGTCTTGGTTGC
>PMLF01000233.1 GCA_003158755.1 Elusimicrobiota bacterium
TCACCCATCAGGAACGCGGCTTCGATCTTTCCGTCCAGCAAGGCTATCGCCGCGTCGTCCGAGTCCAACTCCCTAAGTTTCGTCGGGCCGCCGGGTTTGATGCCGTTGGCCGCCAGCAAGGTCAGAGCCAGGGCCTGCGTTCCGCTGCCGTCGGGGCCGATGGCGACGCGCTTGCCTTCGAATTGAGAAAGCAATTCCACGGGCTTGGCGCCTCGATAAAAAACCAGGAGCGGCTCGTTGTAGAGGCTGCCGAGGGAAACCAGCCGGTCGATGTTCGCTCCGGGGGATTCTCCGGTTTGAACAAACCCGACGTCCACCCGAAAGGACGGATCAGCCAGCCTCTTAAGGTTTTCCAAGGAACCCTCGGACGGCAGGATTCGCAGTGTGACGCCGTCGCGTTTTAAAATCTTGCCGTATTTCTCCGCGTTCCTCTGGAAGACGCTGCCCTCCGGCCCGCTGGTGATGGTCACGACGCGGAGCGGCGCCGAATGAAAGCCCCAGTAAACGGCGAAGGCGACGGCGGCGCCGCACAAAAGAACGAGGCTAATAGAGAGCGCGCGGTTCATTCCAAGGATTTCCATGAACGGCGTCCGCGGCTTGTCAACGATGGTTGGCGCAAGATCTTTTTCCATTTGTGCGGTCCCCATTTGTACTTTTTATTAGCCCATATTTTCCAACTGGAATATTTGTAACCGTTCGGGGGGCGAATCAATGACCGACGGAAACAATTTGCTTTGGGCGGGTCTTAGACCCGCCCCTANNGTTTTACAGCCTGGACCCCGGCTTTCGCCGGGGTGACGATTCTTATCTAAATGGCATTGGGGTGAGGGGGGATTTCTCCGTCGGACGACGTCGAGAATCAAATCCCCCTCGATCCCCCTTTTTCAAAGGGGGAGGAAAATCCCGTCCATTTCGCAACTGACCCGAATTTGGGTTACATGTCCGCCGGAAATCCCCTTCGGAGCCTGTTCGTCCCGCCGCCGCAAGCCCGGACCCTCGTCGAGCGGTTCACCGCCCCTCTTCAAATACCTCGCCGGTGAAGACTTGGATTTCCGTCGACGAATCCCGCCAGCAGTCGGGGGAAAGTCCCGCTTTTTGCGAGCACACCTCGGATAGGAATTCCTTCTTATCCGGAATCTCCTTCCAAACCGTCGGCAGGAACAATCCCGACCTTCCGCCCTGCGACACGATGACGCCGTCCCGGCCCGGGACGACTGCGTCCGCGTTCGGGACCCTGTGCGGGGCCGACAGGATCGAGATCTCCATGTGGAGGGCCTTCATTTCGCGGGGTTGAAGGGCGGAAAACCGGTGGTCCTCGAAGGCCGCCGCGCGGGCGAAGTACCGCACGCCGTCTAGAAGGGGAAACCGGGGTTCGGTCGTGCCGATGCAGCCGCGCAGCTTCCCGCCCTCCGTCAAAGTGACGAAGACCGCGGCGGGCAGGTTGAAGACGACGTCCTCGTCTAGCGGGGAGGGGTTCAACGGCGTTTGCGCGAAGGCGTCGGAGAGGGACGCCCGGGCGGCTTCGAGGAGACGGCGACGTTCGGCGGCGGTGCAAACGCTTTCCGGCGGCGCCCCGGTCCCCGCCTCGAAGATCACCGCTCCGTAGCCCACGACGCGGGACGGATCGCCCGCGGCCCCGGCTTCGGCGGACGTGGCGTGTTTCAGGATCTCGGCCCGGTCGGCGCCGAGCGCTTTCGCCGCGGCCATGCCGACCAGGATCGCCGCGTCGCCGCAGGCAACCGTCTCAAGGCCCGGTTCGCCCCGTTGCATGAGGTTTTGAAAGGTCAAGGCCGAATAGGACGGGTCCAGTCGGAGAAAACTCCGCAAAAACGTTTCATCGGAGAGGCGCGCCGTCGTTTCCGGCGGATAGTGGGCCAGGTCGGAGGAGAGGACGAGGAGCGTGCGGCTTTTCCCGATGGCGCGGGCGAGGGCCGCCCCCAACTTCTCCGCGCGGTCCGGGTCCGCGTCGTTCACCAAGATGGGGACGACCTTTAAGTTTTTGACGAGCCGTTGGAGGAACGGGATTTGCACCTCAAGAGAGTGCTCGCCTTCGTGGGCGCCCGGGGAATCCGTGAAGAGGGATGAATCCTTGAGGAGCCGGGCCGCGAATTCCGCGTCCACGGGAACGGGCCCCAGCGGCGTGCCGTAGGTTCCGGAAGCGTAAACGGCCGCTTTATCGATGGGATGGTGGTGGGAGGGGCCGAGGAGGACGACCCGGTCCCACTCCGCGCCGGCCGCCTTGAGGCCCTCGGCCGCCACCCGGCCGGAAAAGACGTAGCCCGCGTGGGGCACAAGCACCGCCACCGGCCGTCCGGCGAGCTCGTGCGCGGCCGCGCCGGCCAGCATGTCGTCCACCGACGCCCGAAGCTCCGACGGGTCCCCGGGGTAGAACCCTCCGGCCACCGCCGGCGGTCGGTTGCCGTCCGTCGGCGGCTTCCCCGCCGAGCAGCCCGAAGCGGTCAAGTTGATGATTAGAAGAAAAACGATGGATTTATAGTAATTGTTCATTGATTTCAGACTTTTTTTTCGTCAATCCTCCCCTTCTCCCTACCCGTCGGGGCACCCCGGCACCCCCTCCTCTCCGCGATGGGTTGCGATGTTTTATTATGACTATTGATCTTTGCAAAAGCAAAGTCCCGCACACCGCTCACCCTGAGCGTGTCGAAGGGTGAACGGCCACGATGCCAAAAAGTTCTGGACGTCGCCGTTCACTTCTTGAATATTAGACAATAGTCCATATGAGGGCCTCTTTCTCCCGGATCGGCGCGTTTTCTTTTTGCGCGAAGAAATACGAGTACCGCTACGTGCTGGAAGCGCCCGCGCCCCAAAGGCCGGAGCTGGCCTTCGGGGTGGCGATTCACTCGGCCTTGGAGGAGAACTTCCGGGGGAAGATGGAGACCCGCCGGGATCTGCCGGTGGAGGAGGTAGTGGCGGCGTTCCATCGGCACTTGTCCGCGGGGCTCTCGTCGGTGCCGGAAGACTATTTGCGGGGCGCTGCGGACCCCCATTACCTTCGAGGAATGGGGGAACACCTGCTCGATCGCTTCATGAAGGAGCGGGCGCCGGGCCTCATGCCCGCGCCGCGGGGCGTGGAGGAACCGTTTCGTTTGCCGATTCCCGGCGGCCACGAGATTACGGGCAAGTTCGACTTGCTGGACACCGACTGGGTATTGCATGATTTCAAAACGTCCAGCCGGCCCTACGACGCGCGGAAGGCCGACCCCACGCAGTTGGTCATCTACGCGTGGGCGTGCGAACGAATTTTCGGACGGGTCCCCAAAGCCCTTTGCTTCGACGTGTTCGTGAAAGGGGACGGCGCCGACGGTTTGGTGGATTTGCAGCCGCCGGTCGTGGTCCCGACGCCCACGCCGGAGGTCATGGCCAAAGTGGCTCGGCGGATTCAGCTTCAATTGGACGGCATCGCCCGGGTGGAAGCCGAGGGGCTTTTCCCCCGAGCTTTTCCGCCGACGCGCTGCAACTGGTGCGAGTTTCAGTCGCCGTGCCTGCAGGAATGGGAACAAGCCGGGCGCCCCGCGCCCAGCCGAATTTTTCTGGAGAGCTTGGTTTGACCATGGACGAAACCGCCGCCCCCAAAAAAAGGACCTTCGAAACCTACGACGTCACCGTCGAGGCCGCGGAGCTCCTTTCGCCCCACAACAAGCACCTCCGCTTCCGATTGCCGGCGGGGCGCGAAATCCATTTTCAGGCGGGACAGTTCGTGCAGATGTTCATCCCTCTCGCCGACGGGAAAGAGCGGCGCACGGCCTACTCGATCGCGTCCTCTCCCCGGGAGACGGGTTTCTTCGAGCTGTGCGTGACCCGCGTGGAGGGAGGCGAATCGTCGACCTATTTGCACGGGCTCAAGGTCGGCGAAGCGGCGCGCTGCATGGGTCCCCTGGGGACGTTCAAGTTCGTGGAGGACGGGCGGGATTCCGTGTTCATCTCCACCGGTTCTGGGATCGCGCCGTTCCGGGCGATGATCAACGACCGCCTGGAGCGGGGAAAGGCCGACCCGATGTACCTGATCTTCGGTAACCGGTTCGTGGAGGACATCCTCTACCGGAAGGAGTGGGAGGCTCTGGCCCTCGCCCACGGAAACTTCAAGGCGCTCTTCACCTTGAGCCGTGCGGCGTGGGACGGTCCGAAAGGATACGTCCAAGCCCACATCGACGATTTCGTTCCGGACCCGTCGTCCAAGAACTATTACGTCTGCGGTCTGCAGAACATGATCGAGTCGGTCCGGCAGAAGCTGGAAACTCTCGGCGTGCCCAAGGAGCGGATCCGCTTCGAGCGGTACGACTAAGAACCTGTCCATAAAAACCTGCAATATCGCTCATGTTGAGCTTGTCGAAACATGAGCCATCGTCGCAAAAGTCCGCACACCCTTCGACAAGCTCAGGGTGAGCGGTGTTTCTTGGATTGATTCTAATCAAGAGCGGCGGGTCCGGCGGCGGACGGTTTTACGCGGAGGACGTTTCGGGGTACGGGGGGCGGTTTTTTTGGTTGGCGGCGCGGGCGCCGTTGATGGTTCCTCCGCCGGGACCGTGCCCGGCGCGAGCCAAGCCGAGGCCGCCGCCAGCGACAGCGCGGCCGCGCCGATGAAAATTCCGGCGCGCGTTCGGAGCGTCAGGCGGGAGAGGAACACCATCCGTTGATTCTATTAAAAAGGTTCCCATCCCGCGTCGTCCCTCCCGTTTTTATATCCTTTGAAGCCATGTTCGCTCCCCTTTTCGCTTTTATTCTCCTGATGCTGTCGGCGGCGGTTCAGGCCGCCTCCACATCGACGGTAGAAACCCCGGCCCTCGGCTCCGTCTATGAAATGTCCGTCGCGGGACCCATCGACTCCGCCGTGGCGCGCTACCTCAAGGACGGTTTGGAGAAGGCCGACCGGGACCGCGCCCAGATGGTCGTGATCACCTTGGACACGCCCGGAGGACTGCTGGACGCCACCCGCGACATCGTCCAATCCATCCTCAACACGCCGGTGCCCGTGGTGGTGTACGTTTCGCCCCGGGGCGCCCGGGCCACCTCGGCGGGGGTGTTCCTGATGATGGCGGCGGACGTGGCCGCCATGTCGCCGGAGACCCATCTCGGCGCGGCCCACCCGGTGGCCGTCGGCGTGAGCGGATCGACGGGGTCCTCGGTGATGGAGGCGAAAGCCTCCTCGGACGCGGCGGCTTTCATCCGCGCCTTGGCCCAGGAGAAAGGGCGCAACGCTGCTTGGGCCGAAATGGCCGTGCGGGAGAGCGTTTCCTTGACCGCCGACGAGGCCTACCAGCAGCAAGTGGTCGACGTGGTGGCCGAGGACGAGACGGACCTCTTCGCCCAAATCGAGGGCGGCCAGGTCGACAAAAACGGCTGGACCTACGACCTGAACCCCGTGCTCGCTCCGAGGACGACGCTGGCGATGTCCCCGACGATGAAATTCCTTCATGTCCTGGCCAACCCGAACCTCTCCTATCTCCTCCTCCTGATCGGCGTCTACGCGCTCCTCTATGAATTCGTTTCGCCGGGCATCGGATGGGGAGGCGTCACCGGAGTCGTTTGTCTCGTCTTGGTGTATTTTTCCCTGCAGGTCCTTCCCCTCAACGCCGCGGGGCTGGCGATCCTGATCACGGGATTGATCCTAATGTCCATGGACCACGCCGTGGGGGGGCACGGCCTCCTGATGACGGGAGGGGCCGTCGCCTTCGGCGCGGGGTCCTTCCTGCTCTACGACCGCGCCGACCCTTCCCTGCGGATTTCGCTCTCGCTCATCGTCGGATGCCTCGCCGCGGCGGTGGGTTTTTCCCTGATCGTTTTGAAGAGCGCGTGGGGGACGCGGCGGATCAAGCCCGCCGTGGGCCGCGAGGCCCTGGTTGGAAAGACCGCCGAAACGAGGGAAGGCGGCCAAGTTTTCGTCGAAGGCCAGCTCTGGACGGCCGAGGGCTACGGCCCTTTCCGTCCGGGGGAAAAGGTGAGCATCGTCGGAGTGGAAGGCAACAAGCTGATCATCGAAAAATTATAGGAGGTTCCCATGTTCGGATTCGGAGCGGGTCTCATTCCCTTCATCGTCATCGGTCTCATCATCCTGTGGAACGCCATCAACATCCTTCCCGAGTACGAGCGCGGCGTCGTGTTCCGCTTGGGCCGCATCACGGGCCCCCGGGGGCCGGGCCTCATCCTCGTAATTCCGGGCCTGGAGCGCCTCGTCCGGGTGGACTTGCGGACCGTCACCCACGACGTCCCCGTCCAGGACGTCATCACCAAGGACAACGTCACCTGCAAAGTGAACGCGGTATGCTACTACCAGGTGATCGACCCCGTGAACGCCGTCATCAAGGTCATGAACTACGCCATGGCCACCAGCCAGATCGCTCAGACCACTCTGCGGAGCGTCTTGGGCCAAGTGGATTTCGACGAGCTGCTCTCCCACCGGGAGATGATCAATAGCCGCCTCCAGCACATCATCGACCAGCAGACGGACCCGTGGGGCATCAAGGTGAGCATCGTCGAAGTCAAAGACGTCCAGGTCCCCGAGCAGATGCAGCGGGCCATGGCCCACCAGGCCGAGGCCGAGCGGAACCGCCGCGCCAAGGTCATCACCGCCGACGGGGAGTTCCAGGCCTCCCAGAAGATCGCCGACGCCGCCCGCATCATCTCCTCGGAACCGGCCGCGCTTCCGTTGCGTTTCCTTCAGACGGCCCAGGAGATCGGCGCCTCCAACAACACGACGACCCTCATCCTTCCCCTTCCCATGGAGTTCGTGAAGATGATGATGGTGCTCGCGGAAAAAGCCAAGACCTGAAGAAATGGCTTTCGTCGTCCGGCCCTACGTTCCCGGCGATCGGGCCGAGGTGCGGCGGATCTTCGCCGAGACCGCCGACGCGGGAGGTCCCATCGAGGGGTTCTTCCACGACCGGGAACTGGCGGCGGACCTGGTGACGGGACCGTTCTTGGACGTGGAGCCCGAGTGGTCCTGGGTGGCCGAGTCCGACGGGAAAGTGGCCGGCTATTTGACGGGCGCGGTCCGGACCGATTTCCGGCGGCGCTGGAAAGTCGCCGTGGGCGGAACGAAGGCGTTCCTCCGCGCGGCGGGACGGAGAACGTTTTGGCGCCGGTCCACGGCGCGCATGGCGGCCGCGGGTTTCCTGACGTTCCTTCGCGGCGGCGCGACCCCCTCCGTCCTCCGGCGGTACCCGGCGTCCCTCCACATCGACTTGGACTCCGCGTTTCGCGGCGCCGGCCTGGGCCGTCGGTTGATGGACTGTTTCATCGACCAAGCGCGTTCCCTCGGCGTCCCCGGGGTCCACGCCGTCGTGCGGGGGGACAATCGGTCCGCCCACGCTTTTTTCCGTCGGATGGGGTTCGTGGAGCTGGCCCGCCGCCCCTATTATTTCCCTCAAGGGAACGCCTTGCGCGACCTGGGCGTCGTGATCTTCGGGAAAACCTTATGAATGATATTTTGGCTAATGCGAATAATTCGCTCATCCTGAGCTTGTCGAAGGATGAGCCAATTTCTCCGATGGAGGCCCGTGCTTCGACAGGCTCAGCACGAGCGGTTTTTTTCTTTTTGCAAAAGTCCCTTATTCGACGTTTCCTCTTCCCGGCGGCCTTGATCATTGGCGCGGTCCTGCGCGCCGCCGAGGGCCCCGTTCCGCCCTTGCCGGACTTCGCTCCGGGCGACCGCGTGCTCTTCCTGTCCCCTCATCCCGACGACGAGGTCCTCGGCGGCGCGGGGATCCTCCAGAAGGCCTTGGCGAAAGGGGCGGCGGTGCGCGTCGTCTTCCTGACGTACGGCGACAACTACGAAGGGGCGTTTTGGGCCTACAAGAAACATCCGGTGCTGGAACCCTCCGCCCTGCGGCAGATGGGGGAACTGCGCCACAAGGAAGCCCTGGCCGCGGGGAAAATCCTCGGGCTATCCCCGGAGGACGAAATCTTTCTCGGGTACCCCGACTGGGGCACCCTCCCCATCTGGCTCCGCCATTGGGCCGGCGAAAAACCCCTACGCAGCATGCTCACCCGCGTGACGGAGGTGCCCTATCCCGACGCCTATCGTCCCGGGGCGCCTTACAAAGGCGAGGAAATCCTGAGAGATGTGGAAGCGCAGATCCGGGAGTTCCGCCCGACGAAGATATTCGTTTCCCATCCCGCCGACCAGCATCCCGATCACGAGGCGCTCTATTTATTCACCGCCGTCGCCTTGTGGGAGGCGTCCGCGGATGTTCATCCGTCGGTGGAGTGCTACCTCGTCCATTTCAAGAATTGGCCCCGGCCGCGAGGGCTCCACCCCGACCTCGCCCTGACGCCGCCGATGATCCTCGACGGTTCCTCCGAATGGAGGACGGAGTCGCTCTCCCCGAAGGAAATCGCCGTCAAACGGAACGCTCTGGACGCGCACCATACGCAACGCGACCATGTTCCGAAATACCTTTTTTCGTTCGTCCGCAATAACGAGCTCTTCGGGAACTTTCCGCCCCTATCGCTTTCCCCTGAAGGGGAACCCGTGCCGCTGCGGAAAGGCGCGATGCCGCCGCCGGACGACGGGTCCGAGGACCTCGCCCCGGACGAGCGGGAGAGGTTCGTCGGCCTGGAAAGCAAGGACGTTTCCGTCCGGGACGGGCGGCTCGTCGTGCGGATCGTCACGTCCCGGTCCCTGGCCGGCGCCGCCACGCTGTCCGTCTACGCCTTCGGTTGGCGGGCCGACAAGCCTTTCGGAGAGATGCCCAAACTCCACCTCCTCTTCGGCCCGTTCCGCCACGTCGTCCGAGACCAAAGCCGCGCGCTGCCCTCCTCCTCCGTCATCGTCCGCCGCCACCCAAGGGAAATCGAGGTCGAAATCCCCCTCGACCTATTGGGCCGCCCCGAACGAATTTTGACCAGCGCCCGCACGTCATTATTAAGCGTCCCGCTCGACTGGACCGCCTGGAGAATAGTGGAGGGCCCCGCCCTTTCCGAAAGGTCTCCGAAGCGATGAGAAAAACCATTTTTTACAAATTCAACATCGCAGGGGCTCCACCCCTGCACCCGGCCAAAGGACCTTTTGCTTGCCCAAAAGGT
>PMLF01000316.1 GCA_003158755.1 Elusimicrobiota bacterium
CTCCCCCGCAAGCGGGGGAGGGAGAATACCCCCTGAACGGATACAATAATTCGGGTTAAGCCGCCTCGAGTACGGCGCGGATGACGCGGTCCATCCCATCCAGATTCATTTTTGTCAGGGGGAAGTCACCCAGGATGCGCCGCAAGAATTCAAGGGCGCGGAGGAGCGACTCGTCCGTCCTCTCGTCGGGGACGGGCCTCCGTCCGGCGTAGAGCGTCACGCCGCCGGGGCGGGCCAGCAGCGCGGCCACATGGGGGGATCCCTGCGCTTTCGTCAGATAGACGTTCTCCCCGTCGAAGGCTTTCAATCCGTCAACCGCCACCGCCTCTGCCGGGATTCCCGCCACCGTCAAGGCCGCAAGCGTATCTTGGTCATCAGCGAGTAGGGCGTAGGCGCCGGGGGTAAAATTGTTTTTCAGCTGTTCGGCGGTCTTCCTCCACCAGGATGCGGCCTCCGCCCCTTCCACGTCCTTCTTTCCCACCAAGTAGAGTTGGTTGGCCCCGATGTCCACTCCTCTTTTTAATAGCGCCCGGAGGAACGAAGTCATAAACCTGTCGTCGTTCCGACGTTCACTCAAGCGGGAGGCGATTGCCCGGCTCAAACCCTCAAATCCGACGCCGTCCTGATGCAGACCAGCCAGGCCCAAGGACAAAGGCGCACGGCCGAGGAGATCATTGACGAGGGCGGCCGAGTCCCCACCGGTTTTCTTGGCGGCGATGATCTTGGCCGTCGCATCCGCTAAGAACCTGGTTTCCAGCCACCTTTTCAACAGGACGGAAACTGGGACCCACAAGAGGCCGAAAGACTTGGCGAACAATTCATCAAACACCTTGAGGATTTTCGCCCGAGAGGATTTGGAAATGAGCCTGGGGAACGCCGCCGTCGTGATGCGGTGGAACAACTCCTCTCCCTGGGCCGAGATAGCGCCGGGCCGACGCCACGCCGTCGTCGCCGCGCGGAAAAAACCATTTTCCCACACCGTTTTTCCAAAAGCCGTCCCCGCCACTACCCCCATCGGCAAAGCGGCGGTCACGAACCATGAAAAACCCGTGGACAGCGCGAGGATCATCAGTGCGAACCAGCCGGGAGAGAACAAAACGGGATGGAGTAGCGCCGCCACTATCACGGTCCCCGCCGTCCAAACACCGGAGAAAATTATCTGCCCAAGCTTCGAAGCATGTTGCGGGGATGGCTCGGCTTCCGCCTTCGCCGCCCGCGACAACGCCCGGCTCTGGACGACGGTGATCTTCCACCGGCCCGCGGAGGGAACAAACCTGATGACGCCTTCCATGTCCTGCGGCTGTCCATCCACCCCCGGGTTCTCCGTCAGAGCGTTTCGCTCGGCGAACAAACCCGTTTCCATGAGGGCATAGATCAAGGCCGCCTGGTCCTTATCCGGAAGACCAACGAAATCCTTGTTGGGGTCGACTTTCTCTTCCCGCAATCCGCCGGCGTCCGCCAGGACCGTGTTCCATTCCTTCGTTCCGGGTTTCCGGTAACGGACGGTCCCGGACGTCTTGTCCACCGCGATTTCCGACGCGAAACCCGCCGAGTTCTTTCCGAACAGCGTATCGCCCTGCCCCTGGACCACTTCGATGAGAAGGATACCTTCCGCCCCTTCAAGCGACGTGTGGATGGAAAACGAGTAGTCCGCCGGAGCCGAAGGGACGACCCAGGCTCCGGGTTCGACCTCCGAGGGATCGACTCCCCATCGTTGCCTTTCCCTGTGCGCCGCCGGGTCCCACGTCGAGGCCCAAACGTCCTTCACGGCCTTTTCGAGTTCGCGCTCCGTCTTGACGTTTGGCACCGTCAAAAACGTCCCCGCCCCGAACCCCGGGGCGTAGGGCAGGTCCTGGCCGTTCTGCGCGGCCCGAACGTAAACGCCTTGCGCGATCATCCTTTCCACTTCGCCGTTGAAAACATATCGCCCCTTGATCTCCAGCGGTATAGTCAGTTGCCGGATCAAGCGCCTCATTTCTTCCAGGACGGCCTCCGTCTCACCTCCCGATTTCAACTGATTGATGAGTCGCCGGTAATTATTCGTCTGCCCGCTCCACTCAAGACATCTTTTGAACCCTTCATGTGAAAACACCTCCCCGCGCGCCCATTCAAATTCAATGTCGGGGTTGGAAGGTTTGTAACCTTTTTGCGCGAGGTGGTTGAGGCCGGCGACCTTGTACCCGACGGTCTTCGGGTTCGTCATGGGCGACCCCCACGAATCCGGCAGGACGATCGCAGGACACAGTTCCATTTTGGGCAGGGAGACGGTGAGAGCCGAAGAAGTTCCGGGCGCCGACGGTTCCTCCCCGGACGTTTCAACCTCTTCCAACGTCACGCTGTTCTTTTCGACGTTCACCTCCAACGCGACGATCTTTCCGGCGATTTTTCCCAAAAAGCCGTTCCGATATTCCTTTCCCGGCCAAATGGCGTGGACGTACGGCGACAGGCCCGCCTGTTTTTCCTCGTGGGACCCTCGGGCGTCCGGCCGGAACGTCAAAAGTCCGCCCATCCGGTAGCCCGGGTCCGGCGGCGGCAGGCGTTCCAGGGCCACAATGGAGCCGGGAGGGAGCGCTTTTAATGCTTCCTCGGAGGGCTCCGGCCCTTCCAGAATAACCAGGCGTCCCACAACGCGGCCGCCCCGTCGGGCTTGAGGCTCCTTGACGCGCTCTTGGACGGGTGGCAATTTCAGGAACGCGCCCCTCGTCCTCAAGAAATCCGCGACCGACTCCGGCAATTGATCCCGGGAGCCTTCCCACCATTCGGGCGGGATCGCCGCCAGGATGGACGATATCTTTTGCCTTTTGGGTTCAAAGAAAGAGGCGTTCCGGACGAACGACACCAGGGGACCGACCACGGTCCCCACCTCCCGCGCCGGGAATTTTTGTAAAAAGGACGCCGCCTCCGCCGGCTCCATTCCCAACACGTCTTCGACGATCGTTCGGGCGGCGAACGCGGCGCTGGGTCTCGTCCCGTCCGAATCCCAATCGAAGTTCCTTCTCTCGAAATATTCGATCGCGGGGTAAGGGAGGCGGCGCTTCAAGCGGCGGAGCCTATCGGCGGGCAAATGGAGGAGAGCCTCCTCCACGTTCTTCTGCAAATAGCCTGAAAATGATTGCTTGGCAGCTTTAACGAGACCCGGAAGCAACAGTACGACCGCGTCGTCGCTGAGACGGGCAATGACATCCGCCGCCCCCTTCGCCCCGAAAAATCCGAAAAATCCGGGAATCGTCCGCATGTCCCATTCCGTCGACCGGAACTCGTCGCGGTCGGCGAAGGCATCGCCGTCGCGCACGCGCTTCGACAGGTCCAGTCCGCGCTCCAAAATGGCGGCGAGCATTTCCGGCTCGATGTCGTTTTCCCAACCATCGTGAAACAGGCGGCGCCATGCCTTATCGTGACCGCACAACGTCATCAGAACGGCCGCCGCCACGTCGGGGGCGAGGAGATAGATCGTTCTCAAGAGGCGAAGGCCCGGCGTTTTGATCTTCAAATATTCCAATCCGTTGAGGAACCAGGGTCCGAAAAATCTCTTTTCCGATCCGAGAGACTCCAAAACCTTTTCCGCGTCCGATCTTTCTTGCGGCGTCGGCTCGGAGAAAGACCGGGGCGTTGAAGGATTCCTCGCCTCCGCTTCCTCCGTCGGCGCCTTCCCTTCGTCCATCCGATGAAAATCCGGCCGCGCGCCGGTGATCCTCCGCCATATTTCATCCACGTCCCGGCCAAGCCGTCTCTGATTTTCAACGAGGAACGCCGCCGTTCTTTCAAGCTCCTCCCCCTCGTAACCGGCCTCCCGACAAAGGCTCGTCATCTCCTCCGGCGGAATGGCCTTGAAAACGCGGACGCTTTCCCGGATGTCTTTCTCGTTCAAACCCTCGGCGCGAATCACGCCGCGGCCGAAACCGAACCTCGATATTTTCCTCGCCGTCAGGATATTCCGCCGGCCCGCGTCTTGGCGGCCGGTGCGGACGATCTCGCCCTCTAATTTCAAATAGCTGTCGCTCTGGGGATGGAACCAGCGCGCGGCCTGCCCCGCCGACGAGTAGGCGAAATCCCCGTAGAACTCCGCGAGTTTCTCCGGCGTATTGTCGTATCCGCTGGATCCTGCCCCCACCTCGTCGTTGTCCAACGATACGGGAACATCGGAAACGAAACCCAGGTTGAACAAGTGGTGGTCGTATTTCCTCATGAGGACGTCGGCCACGAGGAGCGCGCTGAAGGCCTTTGAACGATCGCGGTGAGGGAATTCGTCAAGGCCGATGTTGGACGGCGCGACGACCCGGGTGAGGTAATAATCCTCGATGCGCCGCGGATCGACGAAGGGAAGGCCGGCGGCCTCTTCTCGTTTCAGGAAACGGATTTCAGCCGTGTTGGCCCGCCCTTTCAGGAGCAGGCAACCGAGCATCTCATGCCGGGGGAAATTTTTTTGTTCCCTATCTTCAACATAAGCCACCCTGGCGTTCGGCTCGAACTTTTTGACGATCCAATAAACCGTCTTGCTCCCGATGTCTTCCGCGACGAGACCTTTCTGGAACATCCGGTCCTCGGGTTCAAAAAGGGGAGCCTCCACCTTCTCTTGGAATCCCGGATTGTCCTCGTCTTCGCCTTCCAGCACGCAATAATCCTCCACGCCGTTACCGTAGCGGCGCAGATACCTCAGCCGCTGCGCCCCGGTTTCCCGGGCCAGTTCGTCGTACAACGCTTTTTTCTCATCCGCTCTCGCGGAGCGATACGTCCCATGCCCTCGCTTGGCAAGGCCGTCGATCGTGCCCCTGGAACCCACTGTTAAATGCGAATCGGCGAATTGCCGGTTCGCGTTGTAGAGCTCGTGGGTCCGGAGATGGGCGAGCATGGAATCGGTCCCGGCCGCCGTTTGAACATGCTCGATGAGGGCAAGTCCGACGAATCGCTTGAGGGCTGTGACGGGGTTCTTGTTTCCGTGAAGGTTAATGAAGGCTGCTTTTTGGGTCAGGCTCCACGTCGGCAGAAATTGCAGGGCGGCCCATTCGATGGCGGGAGAGAGTTCTTCCGCGTAGGGTTGCAGGGCTTCCCGACCCATCCCCAACAATTCCCGGATTTCGGACTCGAAACCTCTCACCGCCTCCCCGTTAACCGTCTCGATATTTCCTTCCCGGTCGAAGGTCATTTTCAGGGCGGTGGGTTGTTCCCGCCCGACTCTTATTTCGGCGAACACATTGTTCCCGGTCAACTTGGCGTCTTTGATCTCCACGCCGTTCGCCAGTTTAGGAGCCAACCGGGCGAACGTCTCCGTCGGATTTCCCGGTTTCTTCAGGTCGTTTAGGATTTCCCTCGCGCCTTCGACCGCGTCGAGCACCGCGATATCGAGCGCGGCTTGGCCGTCATCGATGTGTTTCGTCGGCACGTCGGCCAGGAAAAGCTTTTGGCCCTGGAACAACTTTTCGAGAGGGGTTTTTTCGCGGGTGAAAACGGAGAGATAGGCGCTTCCGTTGGCGGTATCCACCATCTCGATTTTGGGGACGAAAGAGATAACGGTAATCCCGGCGTCGGCGAGGCGTTTCGTGATCCCCTCGGAGTGGTAGCCGCCGGTGACTAGAACGGTAATTCGGGGGCCTTCGCCCTCTCCCGGCCTTCGGCCACTCTCCTCGGAGCCAGAGGCTCCTGCGGAGTCCAGCCCGGCTCTGACCGGGCGCGCCAAACGGATGCCCCCGGCATCCGACACCCCCGTAAACGGGGGAGGGGAAGCCATGGCGCGCAGCAAGTTTTCCGCCATGGATTGGTCGCGGGCGTCGGCTTCTTCATAGAAGTCTTCAAAAGAGGAGAGGGCGAGAGCGCCTTGATTGTCAACAATGGAAGGATTAGAATGGTCTTGAGAGAGAGGTGAATCTCCATGGAAGACCGTTCCTCCCTGATCGCGATTGACCCCGATATTTGCCACGGCCAGCCTTGTTTCGCCGGAACGCGCATCATGGTCTGGCAGATTCTGGAGTTGCTGGAGGCCGGAGTGTCCACCGCGGAAATCGTCTCGGAAAAGTACTTTCCCCAATTGACCGCCGCGCACATTCAAGCCGCTCTTCACTTCGCGGCGGAGCAGTTTAAGAACAGGGAATTCGTCGCCTTCGCCCGTTAAAGCGCCCCCCGATTGCGGATCCTCCTTGATGAAAACATTCCGGGATTGACCGAGACGTTCCTGAGAAGCGCCGGACACGTCGTGGTCCGGCCCCCGCGGCGGACCAAGGACGCCGACATCTTTAAAACGGCCTTGGGGCAAGGCCTGCTCTTGATCACCCGCGACAAGGACTTTTTGAATTTCCTCCCGGAAGCTCCCTGCGGCATCGTCTGCGTGCGCATCCATCCCTCCGTGGCGGAGGACATCACCGAAGCGGTGCGCCTCCTCTTGGCGTCCACGCCGGAAGGATCGTTCCGAGGCCGCGTGCTCCTGCTGAGGAGGGAAGGCTACTCGATCGTTCGTTGACGCTTTTCCCCGCAAGTCGCGGTATTCCCTCCATTCGTTGTTCGTCAAAGAAAAATCCATCAGCTTCCGGGTGAGGATCAACGACCTCGATTCTTCGACCAACCGTTTCTCCTCCGGCGTTTTGGCCAGGGCGGCGTAGGCAAATTTTTCCAAGGCGTCCATCTCGCTGAAAAGCTTCTCGGCGTCAATGCGGTCCGACAGAAGGACGTATCGGATGTAGCCGCTCATGGCCGGATACTTGGCGAGGTTTACGCCGTTTTGGCGGCAGAGGTCTTGAAGGTGTTTGTAGAA
>PMLF01000238.1 GCA_003158755.1 Elusimicrobiota bacterium
GTCGATGTCGAAGTCCTCGTCCTCCTTGGAGTCCCGTTGGCCGGCGTTGGCCCGGAGCGCCGCCTTGTCGATCCAGGGGTTATCGAATTTGTACGTCCCCTTCCCCATCCAGTCTTGTTTCGTCCGCTCCTTGAAGGCTTGAGGCTTTTCCGTCCGGGCGAGGCTGTAGGAGGAGAGCAGATTCACCCGTCCCCCGTCGAAATACCGGTTTCCGTTGATCCGACCGATCCAGGTCGCGGCGTCCTTATCCTCGGCGTGTTTGTATTGGGTGTCGTCCAGGGCGGTTTCCAGGGTCAGGCGGTACAGGTCCTTCTTGGACTTCGTAAGGAAGGGCGTGACCACGTTTTGATCGTATTCGTTGCGGGGGGTGTTCTCAAAGCGTTTCTGTTTGTTCCGAACGTCCAGCCCGGCCAGGAGAGGGTCCTCGGTCGGGAAGGCATAGGACGCTTTGCCCTGGTACGTCGAGGCGTGGTTATCGAGATCGTTCGTGTTCTTGTAGTTCCGGGACTTTTGGAAAGTGCTTACCGCGTAATCGACGCGATCAAACCCGGCGTCCTCGTATTTGAGGTTGTAATTCCGGTAGGTGTATTCGTCGTCGAAACCTTCGTCGTCGAAGTCATCGAAGACGTCGCGCTTGCCGGCGTCGAAATAGCCGCTGACGACCCGGTCGGCTCCGTGAACGGGGGACAGGAGGATCAACGCGAGCGGGACGAGCGCCGCCGGTTTCCGCAACTTAAAACGGAAACCTATGGGGGCTTCCCGTTCCTCCCGATACTTAGCGCAGTCGGTGGTTGAGGTGTCCATCGCGTCCCCCGTGAATTTGGGCCAACAGAGTAAAACTAGCATTTTTCTACGGAATGATTTAATTGATGGGAAAAGCCAGGTTCGCCGGCCCAAGGAGGCCAGCGGCGTCTCGCGCAGCCCGGGCAGGGCGGTCATCCAAGCGAAACGGCCCTCCTTCTCATGATCGATCCTATTGACACCTGTAAAAACAATACCCTAAACACCGCTCGTGCTGAGCTTGTCGAAGCACGACAAGTTGTCGACGATCTTGGCTCGCCCTTCGACAGGCTCAGGGTGAGCGAGCCTTAGGACTTTGTTTTTACAGGCGTCAATAGCCGCGAGCGATGTTCGGCGTCGAGAGTGATACTATATCTCATTCCAAACTTTGGAGGATTCCATGCGACGACTTATGCTCCTCATTCCGGCGGTTGCCGTATCCCTCTTCGCCGCCGAGTTCAAACCCCCGTCCCGGATCGCCGCCGTCACCGTCTACTCCCAAGAAGCGATGGTCGAACGCCGCGCGACGGCCGCGCTCGTCCCCGGCGATCACCGCCTGGTCTTGGACGGCTTTCCGGCCGCTCTGGACGAAAGCCGCCTGCGCGTCTTGGGGTCCGGCTCCGCCAAGGTCAAGATCGTCGGCATCCGCGTGGAGCCCGTCAGGCTTGAAAAGGCCAAATCCGATCGGGTGCGGGAATTGGAGGAGAAAATCCGTGAGCTGGAGGCCCGACAAGCGGCCCTCGACGACAAGACGAACTCCGCGAACGAGGAAATCGCCTTCCTGCTGAACCTGAAGAACGCGGCCTCGGCGACGGACACGGGCAAAGAGAAGACTTCCGACCCGAGGGAAGTCCTCATCAAGAAAGTGACTGCCCAAGACTACGGGGCCTTCTTGACCTTTTACCGGGAAGGCGTCCTCGCCCGCCGCGCGGAGATCCGCCAGTGGGCCCGCGAGCGCGACCAAGCGAAGGCCTCCCTGGACGCCTTCCGTCGCGAGGTGGAAGACCTGCGCTCCGGCCAAGACAAATCTTTGAAGCGCGTGACGGTGGACGTCTCCTGCTCCGAGCCGGGAGACTTTACCGTGTCGGCCTCCTACGTCGCCGCGCCCGCCCATTGGGAACCGGCCTACGACGTCCGCATCCTGCCCGACGCCAAGGAGGTTGTCGTCACCCAACACGCCCTCGTCGCCCAGGAGACGGGCGAGGACTGGGATGACGTCGCCCTCACCCTGTCGACCGCCCGGCCGTCTCTGGGCGCGGCTCCGCCGGAGGTAACGCCCTGGTATTTGGACTACGTCCCGCCCCAGCCGCCGATGGAGATGATGGGAAGAATGAGGGAGATGGCCAAAAAAGTCGCCGCGGAACCCGCGCCGGCGGCCGTAATGATGGAATCGGACGGAGGGAGCGCTTCCGCGGACGCCATGCCCCAAGCCGTTTACCAAACGGCCGAAACGGAGTCGCGGGGACCTTCCGTCGTTTTCAAGGTGAAAGGGCTGGAGACGATTCCTTCCCAGGCCGAGACGCCGCGGAAGGTGACCGCCGCCGTGCTCAAATTCCCCGTCTCTTTCGACTACGAAGCCGTCCCTCGTCTGGCCCCTCACGCCTTCTTATCGTCCAAAGCCGTCAATGATTCCGAACTGCCGCTCTTGCCGGGGGCGGTCAACGTCTATTTCGGGGACGACTTCGCCGGGTCCTCGCGCTTGGATGGCGTGGCCGTCGGACAGGAGTTCAAAGTGCCGGCGGGCGTGGATGATGGGATCAAGGTGGAAGTTGAGAACATCAAAGAGAAGAAAGGCGAGCGGCTTTCGGGAAACCGTCAAACGACCTTCGCCTACCGGATGAAATTCCAAAGCTTCCGGAAGGATCCGGTCAAGATCATCGTCGCCGACCGTATCCCCGTGTCGCGGAACAACAAGGTGAAAGTGTCCACACCGGATTTCTCGCTCAAACCCGACGGGGAGTGCCGGCCGGAGTGGGGCATCTACCGATGGAACGTCGCCCTGAACCCTCAAGAGAAGAAGGAGATCACCGTCCGGTACACCGTCGTGCTCCCCCCCGACGGCACCGTGCCGGGACTGTAAAAAATGGCCTCTGTTCAGGAGGGGGTATTTTCCCTAACCCCTCGAGCATTCTAAGAGCCGTCGCTAAAGCCGTCCGGCTTCCAAGAAACTGAAATATCCGGTCCGGTTGAAGATGATGTTGTCCAGGAGCTCAACGCCCATAATTTCACCCGCCGCTTTAAGCCGGGCGGTGATGCTAATGTCGCTCGGAGACGGGTCGAAACCTCCGGTCGGATGGTTGTGGGAGAACGTCATTATCGACAACCCCTTATTAGACTGAACAAAATGATGAACGGCAACGGGACACCAAAGAGCCAGAGAAGGATGTCCAGCCCGAACCGTCCCCGCTGATTTCCTGTTTTAAGTTTCTTTAAGATCTTCATGGCCGCACCCCCGTTTGTTGCGAAATATTGTCCACATGATTTTCGATCTTCCTGTCGTTCACGCCGGACACGTACCAATGGACCAAGTTCAGGAGGAGGGACACGAGCGTGACCACCTCCACGACCCTCAGCCGGAGATGCAGGTTCCGGGGGCTTAAGTTTTTCCCCTTTTCGGCTTCCACGACTTCACCGGCTTCCGTCTGTTTATTCATTTGCCGCCTCCATGGACTTTTTAATCTTTTGAACGGCGGGCTTGAACCCGCCCTTTACAAAGTTCCACACCG
>PMLF01000296.1 GCA_003158755.1 Elusimicrobiota bacterium
AGGGCTAGGCCCGCCAGATTTACAGTCTGGTGCATTTGACCGCTCTGCCACCTGTGCGAAAACTCCCGTCCGAATCGACGGGGTCATAAAATTCGTTATCACCGGAACACCGAAAGAAGGGGTTTGAACCGGCTGGAAGCGCCTTTATACCAAATTCCCTATTCCTCGTCGAGGAGGGACGGGGGCTTCACGAGCGGGGAGCGGATAGGCTATCCTTATATGGAATGAAGATCATTTTCTGGCTTCCGCTCCTGATCCCCCTCCTTGCTCGGGGAGAAGTGCACCCCCCCTCCGGAAACCGGGAGGAGAGATCCGGAGTCGTCTCGGTGAAGTTGGGGTTCGGATCGGTCTCCTTCCCCGCCGTCGACGCGGCGCGGCCTTCTCCCGAGGAAACGATCCCCGGGAAAAAATTGGCATGCAACCGGGGATTATTTTCTCTGCGGTACGACTTGGCCCGGGACGGCTCCGGCACGAAAATCCGCCGTGTTTCCGTCACCGTGAAAAACCAGGCGGAATATATCGCCCCGCGGGACCGGCGCTTGGAAGAGCACGAACGGGGCCATCAGCGCATCAACGAGGCCGCCGTCGGAAGGCTGGAGAAATCCCTCGCGACGTTTCGGACGGACACGAAGGATCTGAAAACAGCGGAGAGGCGCCTCCAAGCGAAATTCCGGGAGGAGTTGGAATCCGTGAAGGCCCTCCACAGGGAATGGGACGCCAACAGCGTCATCATGTCCCGAACGACCAAAGAAGCAATGCCGCCCGCGGCGACGACGAACCCGGGGAACGGCGCCCCCAAAAAACCGTGGGACCGCCGGGATAACCGGGGCGCGCGACGGACGGACCGTCCGACCGAAGCCCCCTGACGGCGTCATCGTCCGCTATCCGCGGGGGATTTTCGCGTTGCGGAAGGACCCAGGCGGACGCCTCCGGCTGGAAACGCCGACGGCGCCCCTTTCCCAGCGGGACCGGGAGGAAACCAGCCCCTCCGCCTTCCAGCGCCGGACCGACTCTTCGAGAATCTTCATGGACCCGACGCCCCTGGCTCCCCCGCCCGATGATTCAAAAAACTTTTCCCACTCCGCTTCGGTCACCATCCATTTATCGGCGCTCTCCTCCGACACCCGGCCGGCCGGCATCCATATCCGGTTGGAAACGGCCAGGAGGACGAAGCGTCCGTCGGGAAGGACGAGCCCCAATTCGGCTCGGAAGAAACCGGACCGCGCCGGAAGTTGGACGTACCAGTTCCGGACGGACTGTTGAACTTGAACGTCGAACGTCCCGCCCGATTCCGGGCCTTCGGGATAGACGCGCAGGACGGCTCGGCCGGTCGACGCCGCGCCGGGTCCGAAAATCCTCTCCACTTCCTTCCACGTATAGGAAGCTACCTCCCAATAGGCGAACGCCCATTCGATGTCGACCGGCATCAGCACCAGGCGGGTAACGCCGTATTCCTTGGGAAGATCGACACCCCCCCCTTTCCGTTCGAGTCGGAGGGGGGGGGCGCTTGAAACGGTCGCGACCGAACTCACGGCCGCCCTCCGTCACAAAATAGACGTTCCATCGGCATAACGAACCTCCCTTTCAAAGGAAATTAAAATGAATAACAACGTCCTTGGCCGATTTATTGGCTGAGAATCAGTTCATGGCCTCATTTCAATAGCCTCAGGATGCGGGCGGAGAGCTCCGTCGGAACGACGGGCTTGGTCGCGCAGTCGTCCGCGCCCGCCCGCAGAGCCCGGACGAATTCGTCCCGGGAATCGGGGTTCGTCAGCGCCAAGACTGGGATCCTAGCCGTAGCGGCGTTTCCACGGAGGGACCGCAGGAACTCGAACGCGTTCACGCCGGGGAGGTCCAAATCCAAGACAACGAGGGACGCGGCGGTCCGGGAGAGGATGGACGAAGCGGCCGCGGAGTCGGCGGCGTACAGGGGGCTCATGCCGAGGAGCTCCAACTGCCGCTGGGTCTCCGTCGGTGAAAACCCGTCGCCGATCAGCAGGATCTTCCTCTTCCTCATCAGGGAATCGTCTTCGGCGAGGACCCGGCTCCGCCCCTGGGCTTTGGCCTTGAGCAGGAGCCGGTCCGCGTGCGCCACGGCCTGTTCGACGGAAGCCCCCGCTTCGACGGGAACGACTCCCGCCGAGAAAGTGATCTGGACGTTCCGTTCCGACCCTCCGAACTCGAAGACGTCGGCTCGGAGGACCTTCAAGGCCTTCTCCAGGGTCAGTCGGGCGTTGGGCAAATCGGTGTTCGAGAAAAGGAGGGCGAATTCGTCCCCTCCCCATCGGGCGAAGAAATCGGAGGCGCGAAGGCACCGTCCGATCACGGCTCCCGCCCGTCTCAACACGGCGTCCCCGACGCCGTGTCCGTGGAGGTCGTTGACGGACTTGAACAAGTCCAAGTCCAGGAGGGCGATCGACAGGGGCGCGCGCGTTCGAACGGACAGAGAACTCGCCCGCACGAACGCCTGGGCGAATGCGTCCCGGTTGGGCAGCCCGGTGAGGGGGTCACGGGAAGACAACCGGGTGAAATCCGCCGTGCGTTGAAGGTAGGAGGCGAGGGCGGTCGCCAGGGTATAAGGGTCCACGGGCTTTTGAAAATAGGCGTCCGCCCCCAGTGCGAAGCACTCCGTCTGAATCCTCGGATCCTTCTTGCTCGACAACATCACGATGGGCATGGAAGGCGCCTCGAAGCGCTCTCGAAACTTCTCCAGCAGGTTCCGACCGTCCGCGTCCTGCAACATAATGTCCAGGAGCACCAAGGAAACGTCCTTCTCCCCGATGATCTTTTCGGCTTCCGCGCCGCTGTTCGCAACGAAGATTTCCCGGTTGGCGTCTCCCAGCAGGCCCTTGAGGGACTCCGTCATCAGCGGATCGTCATCGACGAGGAGGATGCCCGTCTTGGCGGGGCTCATCCCGCGGGCGAGCTCCCGCAAACGGGGGAGCGCTGAGCGAAACCTCGCGGGCAGGTTCTCGTCGTCGGTTTCCTCCAGGGCCTCCATTAATTTCACGGCCTCCGGTTCGTCGGGCGCGTCCCGCAGACCGCGGAAGGAACGGCTGAGCCGGCGGACCGTCTCGATGGCCTCGGGCCTCCTTTCCAAAATCCCCCCCTCGCAGGCTTCGAGGGCGCCGATGTGGGCGGACAACCCGTGATGATAAGTGGTTTTCGTCGATTCCATGATCAGTTCCACCTCGGTCGAATCCGGTCGAATTCCCCGCGAGCCTTTTCCACCAATCCCCGGGCCTCCGTCAAATCTCCCCGGGCGGAGGATTGTTCGAGTTCGCTCAACAACCCGGCCAGGTCGTGGAAACCGAACATGTCGCACGGTCCGGCGGCTTTGTGGGCGATCCGCTCGACCGCCTTGGCGTCGCCCGCTTCCGCGGCCCTGTCCAATTCCTCCAAGTGCTCCGTCATGGTCCGAAGGAAAAGGGCGATCAATTCGCGCAGACCCTCTCCGTTGGCCCTCGCGAACGGACGAAAGCGCTCCGAAAAATTGATGTCCGATATAATTGTGGATTCCTTATCCATGGCCTTCTCATGGAATTTGTATGAACTTTGGGAACGGCGCGAAATCGGCGGGTTCCCTGGTTCTTCCTCCGGGGAGAAACCGCCCCCCTCCCCGGTGAAAAGTCCTAGGAAGCCACCGCGTTGTGCTCGTGGGCCCAATGGACGGCGTACCGCAGCAGTTCGGAGGCGTTTTCTAAATTGAGCTTCACCTTGATTTGCTCCCGGTAGGATTCGACGGTCTTCACGCTCAGGTTCAGTTCTTCGGCGATCCGGCTCGTCTTCAATCCCCGGCCGATCCGCTGGAACACCTCCATCTCCCGGTCGCTGAGCGAGTCGACGTCGGCCCTGGGCCGGGACTGCGTTAGGACGTCCATCATTTTTTCGGCGATCTTTTCGCTCATGAAGGGCTTCCCGACCAGGATTTGACGGACGGCCGCCGTCACCTTCTCGGCGGACTCGCTCTTCATCAGATAACCCCTAGCCCCCGCCCGAAAAGCCCGTTCGGCGTAAACGGACTCGTCGTGCATGGACATCACCAGGACGGGAAGCTGGGGAAGGCGCTCCTTGATGTTCTTGACCAGGTCCAGCCCGCTCATGCCTCCGTCGAGGCTCAAGTCCGCGATCACCAGCTGGGCCTTGGCGGCGGACAGCGCTTTGAGGGCCTGGTGCCCGTCTTCCGCTTCTCCGCACACCGCGAAGTCCGGCTGCGCCTCCAACAAATGCTTCAAACCCTTACGGACGACGTCGTGGTCGTCCACCAGGAAAATCCTCGCCTTCGACGTTTGAAGGTTTTTCCGTTTCTTATCCATAAATATGCCTCTCTTTAGTAGATACGGATCACCGCCACACCCCCGGGCTCCCGCCGCGCGAACGGCGAGAGGAGTAGCCATGGGAAGGCCGCCCTCTCTAATCCGTTTACGTTCCAAGAGGAAGGAAAGTTCCCGGGAAGATATTTCGGGAGGATGCACCCGGGATACCGCCCCCCTTATCAGGAGAGATCCCATGAACCCCAGGCCCGGTAAACGTCCCGGGTCAACATTCAAGGGTTGTCCAGATACCCAATCCCCCGACTTCCTCCTAAACTATCGGCCAGTAAAGGGATGAGCCGAACCGGCCATCGAGGAGCCTATGACATCACGTCCGATCGTCTCCGTCATCCTTCCGACCCACAACCGATCGGGACTGTTGGCGGCGGCGATCGATTCCGTTTTGGCCCAGACCTACGTGAATTTCGAGATCATCATCGTTGACGACGCATCGACGGACGACACCCCCGGCATCGCCGCCGGGTACATCGCCCGGCAGGACCCCGACAAGGTCCGTTGCGTCCGCCACGACGTCAACCGCGGCCCCTCCGCGGCCCGAAACAGCGGGATCAAAATCGCCCGGGGAAAATACATCGCGTTTTTGGATTCGGACGACGCCTGGCTTCCGGAAAAACTGGAAAAGTGCGCCGGGTTCCTTAAAACCCATCCGGACGTAGACATGGTGGTGTCGGATTTAATCGA
>PMLF01000128.1 GCA_003158755.1 Elusimicrobiota bacterium
GAGATCCGCACGCCCATGAACGCCATCCTCGGGTTCTCCCAGTTGTTGCGGCACGACGAATCCCTTACGACGCCGCAAAAACAGCAGCTCGACGCCATCGACCGCAGCGGCCGCCACCTGATGGAGCTGATCAACGACATATTGGAGATGTCCAAGATCGAGGCCGGCCGCGTGACGCTGAACGAGACGCCCTTCGACCTCCACGCGCTTCTCAAAGATTTGGAGATGATGTTCCGCCTGAGGGCCAAGGAAAAGCGGATTGAATTCTCGGTGGAGTCCTTGGGCGCCGTTCCCAGGACCGTTCTGGCCGACGAGAACAAACTTCGTCAGGTCCTCATCAACCTGTTGGGAAACGCCGTCAAGTTTACGGAGCGCGGAAGCGTGGTCCTGCGAGTTCGTCGCGAAGAAGGGGATCGACTCCAAATCGACGTGGAGGACACGGGCCCGGGGATTTCCCCGGAAGATCGGGGCCGGTTGTTCCGATACTTCGAACAGGCTCAGGCCGGACGAAATTCGGCGACCGGCACGGGGTTGGGGTTGGCCATCAGCCGCGAGTTCGCCCGATTGATGGGAGGGGACATCACGGTGGAAAGCCACGTCGGCCAAGGCAGCGTCTTCCGGCTCCACGTCGCCGTGAAGGCGGCGGAAGGGGCCGCCGTCGACGCCAAAGGAGAAATGACTCGGGCGCTGAAGCTTAAGGAAGGCCAGCCGTCCTTCCGTGTGCTGGTGGTAGAGGATGAGCCGGACAACAGCCGCCTCCTGAAGCGCATCCTCGGGCCCATGGGGTTCCAAATCCGCCAGGCGGAAAACGGCGAAAAGGCGCTCAAAGAATTCGAAACCTGGAGCCCCCATTTGGTCCTCATGGATTTGGTGATGCCCGTCATGGCGGGCGCCGACGCCATCCGGCGCCTCCGGGTCCTCCCCGGCGGAAAGGACGTCAAGATCCTCACCGTCACCGCCTGCGCCTTCGAGGACAGCCGCCGGGAAGCTCTGGCGGCCGGGGCGGATGATTTCGTGACGAAGCCGTTTCGGGAGGAGGAACTCTTGGAGACGATCCATCGGGTGCTGGGCGCCGATTACCTCTACATGGAAATAACGTCGGCCTTGTCGGAGGAGGGCGGAATCCTGACGCCGGAGTCCCTCGCGGGCCTGGGAGAGACGCCGCGCCGACGACTGCGGGAAGCCGTAATCAACGGGAACTTCGACCGCGTGCTGGAACTCATCGGCGAGTTTGGTTTTTCCGACGAAAAAGTCGCCCGAGGGTTGCGTCTCCTGGCCGAACGGTTCGACTCCCGCGGGATCCTGAGGTTGTTGACCCCATGACGATCCCTCCGCCGAATATCCTGGTGGTGGACGATACCTTGGCGAATTTGCAGCTCCTGGTGGGAATGCTCAAGGAGCGGGGATACAAACCCCGCGTGGCGTCCGGCGGCGAACTGGCCCTGCAGGCCGTCCGGAGCGAGCCCCCCGACCTGATCCTGTTGGACATCAACATGCCCGATATGGACGGCTACCAAGTCTGCGAGGCGTTGAAGTCCGACGAGAAGCTAAAGGAAATACCGGTCATCTTCCTCAGCGCTTTGAACGAAACTTCGGACAAAGTAAAAGCCTTCCGCGCGGGCGGCGCGGATTACATCACCAAGCCGTTTCAATTCGAGGAGGTGGACGCGCGGGTTCGGACGCACCTGGAACTGCGGCGTCAGCGGTTGGAATTGAAGGAAAACAACGACCGCTTGCGGGAATTGGAGCGCCTCCGCGACAACCTGACCCACATGATCGTTCACGACATGCGCACTCCCCTCACCGTCATTCTCGGGGCGATCGGCCTAATGCTGAGCGAAAACCCTCCGCAAAAGGAGGGCGCCGTCAAAACCCAACGTCTGGCCCACAACAGCGCATTGAAGTTGAAGGAAATGACCACTCAGCTCTTGGACATCAGCCGCTTGGAGGCGGGCCAAATGCCCGTCAACAGAACCGAGGGGGATCTGGTCCAGGCCGCCCGAATCGCGCTGGATTTCGTCTCCCCCGCGGCGGCGGGCCGAAATCTTTTGTTAACCTCCACGGGTCCCTTCCCCGCCGTCTTCGATGCCGAACTAATCCATCGGGTCTTAGTGAACTTGGTCACCAATGCCGTCAAATTCACTCATGCCGGGGGCGAAGTGAAAATCTCCGTCACCCGGGAAGCCTCGGCGGTTCGGGTGGCCGTGGCGGACGACGGCGCCGGGATCCCGCCCGAACACCACGGAAAGATCTTCGATAAATTCAGCCAGGTGGAAGGGGAAAATAAAAAGCTCGGCGCCGGTCTGGGCCTCACCTTCTGCAAACTGGCCGTCGAGGCCCACGGCGGGCGCATCGGCGTCGAGAGCGAAGTGGGGAAAGGCAGCACCTTCTGGTTCACCCTCCCGTCGGAGAAATAAACGGGGATTTCATCCCCAGCGTCCCCCAATAAATTAATTTCCGCCTACTTCGCGGGGGCTTCCCCCCCGCACCCCTGCCATTTCGGGGGGACTCCATCCCCCCGATCCCCCGGCCAGGCGCTACGCCCTGGACCCGTGGCACTTTTCTTTGCTCGTCCAAAGAAAAGTGCCCAAAAGAAACGGTTTTCGGACCAGAGGTCCGAAAACCCAGCCCGTTTCCAAACGGGCGTGCCAAACGTGTGCCCAAGGGCACACGGCACCCCTAACGCCTGGTTTTTGCCTTT
>PMLF01000262.1 GCA_003158755.1 Elusimicrobiota bacterium
CCCCTTCCTCTTATTTCATCGGAGAGAAAAACGCCCTCCTCTTAAGCAAAAACCTCACTCCGATCGAGGCGGCCTGCAAAATCATCTTCCACGGGGGATATCTGGCGGCGGAGGGACAGGGTCTGGACGAAGAGTCTCGTCTGGAGTCGGCTTTGACGGACGTGTCCAGGTTTCTGGCGAAGGTGAAGGGCGTGCCGGCGGATTGGTCGGAGAGGACCCTCTGGATGGCCCGCAGCACCGGCCTGGGGGCGTGGAGGGACGCCTCCGGCGTTTTCAATGAAACCGAAATCACCGGTGAAGACTTTTTTAAGGAATTGAACGAGCTTCCCGGGATTGCGCGGCGCCTATCAACGTCCGGCGAAAGCCAAGCGAGAAACCCCGAAGGGACGACCAAGGAGATGTGGGCGGCCGCTTTGAACCGGATCGTGGGGGATTTCGACCCCGGCGACGTTGAGAAATCCATCGACAAAATGAAGTGGAATGAGGTCAGCGGGGAATTTTTCAAGTTGGTGGGCAAGAATGGATGGGATGACCTCGATCCCGCTGAGCGACGAAAGGCCGCCGTGTTCCTGCTCGGCAAGCTGTTCCCCAAGGGAATTCATAAAAGCATAACCCCGTTGACGGAAGGTGAAAAGCTCAAGCCTTTCCTTTCTGCCCTGGAATTTGTGTCCAAATGGAAAAAGGTCGCGCCTGGTTTTATTCATTTGCGGAACGTGAGCTTTTTGGACCCCATGGCGGCGGCTAAAGAAGGATTTCCAGCCGCCACGTTTCATTTGGATGTTACCGTTGATGTCCCCGGGAACGGGAAGCACCCCGTTCCTGTGGTCGTGACGCAATCCGGGGTCGTCCTGAATGAGGAAGCGGAGCCTTTTCGGTCGAATCCGCCAACCGAAGTCGCTGCGCCGGAAGGACGTTCGGACGCGGGGACCGTCGGCGGGGAGGCGGGAAGACCGGCGCCCCCTTCGGCGGTGTCTCCCGACGGAGGGACTCCCGAGGTCAAGGAATCCTCCGTCACCAAGCCTTCCAGCCGCCGCATCTATCAGGTCTGCGCTATCATGTCCCAAATGCTCGGCGTGTCCTTGGGGATGATGTCCGCTTTTTGGTTTGGGAATACATTCCACGTCGGGACTTCAGGGCAATGGATTCTGATGGCGGCTTTCTCTCTGTTGGGGGCGGCCGCGGCCCTTTATTACCTGTCCATCGCGGAAGAACAGACCAAAGCCTGGAGCCGGGCGGAAAAGTCACCCGACTTGAATCCGACGGACGTGTCTCGCGTGATGGATGCCGCGAAAAAGGTCCTCGGGCGCGGAAACGTTAAGGTTTCCATCCAAGGCGAAACGGGGGTCGAATGGCCCGCTGGAATTAAACCTCACTGGTTCATGGCCTCGGATTGGAAACGGGAAACTCTATTCCTTCCCCGGAAGACGGCCAAACTGATCCTCGCCGATCTCAATCAATCCCAATTCAATGAAATCCGCTCGCCAGTCCTCCTCCAGGCTTTCCGTCACGAGGCGAGTCGCCGGCAAGAGGCCGGGTGGCGGATTCACCTTTCCGAGGGTCTGAGCGTTTCTTCCGCGTTGAAATTGGGAGTGAACCTCGTCCTCTCCGTGCCGATCGGTTGGGTTCTGCGCGGATTGCGCCGGAGGATCGTCGCCCTCGTCTTGGTGGTCGCGATGGTTGTCCTGGCTATTAAGGTCCGCCCCGGCTTCTCCGCCGATCAGGCGAATCCATGGAATCCCGCCGCGGAGGGGCAGTCCTTCCCGGAAAGGAAATACATGGTCCTCTTATACGATGGACCTCTTCCCTGGGACGCCTCCGGAAAAAATCATTTGCCCGGGCACGTTCCGTCGGAATCTATGCCTTGGTGGATCAAAGGGGTGATTGGGGCGGTCGTGGCGTCGGGGACCTATTTTTGGGTCCAGCAAAACGCGGATTATAAAAACATGCCGACGTGGGTTTTGGTCAACGTCCTGGGCCAGGGCATCGCGGGGACGGTGGGCGCCCGCATGGCGGGCGAGGATCCGTTGAGAGGCGCCGCGCTGGGAAGCCTGGCGGGACTTCTGGACGTCACGGGGAACGAGTTCGCGCTGGCGGCGGCGAAGGGGAACAACGCTGGACTGGGGTTGGCCTCCTTTGGGTTTCACTCCTCGGCGCAGAACGTCATGCGGTTCGCCGTCGGTTCAAGAACCTACCGGTTATATCTCGGTCCTTTCAGCGCCGATTACGATCCCAACGCCAAGAGGTTTGAATTTTACCTCCTTCCGACTTCCACCGCGGGGACGATTTACTTCGCCGCCAAGGGCGGCTTTGATCTCCACCGGTCGGTGGTCGCGGGGCTGACTCCGGTTTTTAAATTGAGGCAAAGCGTCGGGAGTTTCAGCGAATATACCGTCGGGACCGTGGGCGGCATTCCCGCCCCCATGTATGAGAAACCATCGGATGTCGCTCGCGCCACCGTGCGGCATTCCGTCAATGCCGCCGGTTTCGGGACTTATGGGGCTTTGGGGGATTGGGTCGATGAATCTCTCCTCGACGAACATTTTCCGTTGAAATGGGGTAAAGGTTCCGTGCGTTTCGGCCTTAAGCTCGGTCCCGACCTGGTGAATTTGGGGATGGGCGCTCTCGGTAATCTGCANNGGGCTACGCCTTGAAATTGAAATCCATGGAGGACGCTTCCACCGCCACCGGAAAAAAGTTCAGCGCGCGGGAGAACCGGCTGGCCTTGGGGGCCGCCCGGATCGTCCGGATCGTGGCGGCGGGGGTTTTCGCGATGGGCGCGGAATTGTTTTTCCTGGGCGCGAAAAATTGGATTTTCTTGCTGGTGGGGGCGATCGGCCTCGCGGTCTGGTGGGTGGCCCACCACGGAAAGGGCAAATTCGAAGCCGATGATGAAGCCGCGCGGAATTTTCAATCCATCGCGCCGGTTCTTCCCCTCAACGATAAAATCAGAAAAGCGAAACCCATCGATAAGGATTTGCTGGATCGGTATAAATCCTGGGCCAAGGGCGCCCGGGTTGTCGTGGATTGGCGCGGTTCGCGGACCTCCACGGACACGCCGGAACTTACGGTTAAGGAAAGGGGGGAAGTGATCGTTTATATCCATCCCGGACTCGTTTTGGACCCGGCGAAGGCGAGAGGACTTCTTGCGATCGATGGAGATAAATTGCGCTCCGCCCAAAATGGGATGCTCGGCGTACTGCGGGAACACATCGCCCGCCGCGTCCGCTACGCTCGGCGCGGCGGCCTGTTTTCCGCCCGATGGTTTTGGATTTATCTGGCCAAGGCCTTAGCCCATTCCATCCCTCGCAAATCCCAGGCTGCAGCGCTCGCCGCCGTTTTGTCGGTCATTCCCGCCGCCGCCCACGGCCAGACGGCCGGGATGGAGCCGGAGTCCGACCGGAGGTTCGCCATGACCCAACCTGGCGGACACCGGGCCATGGCGACCTTGGACCTGATGCCGTTGATCCAGCCCCGGCCCAAGGGAACCCACGAGAAACCTCCCCATTGGGGGATATCGGCCGCCCTGTTGGCGTTGTCGCTTGGGGCCGCGGGTTGGTACGCCTACGACAATCGCAACTATCCGGATTGGCGGGATGTCATGATCGTGGACGTGGCGAGCGCCATGGCGACGGGTTTGGTGGGGGCCTACGTGCACGGAGAAGGAAAACCAGAGGATATTCTTTGGCGGGTTGGGGCGGGCGCGTTCTCGGGAGTTTGGACCTTTGCCAACAAACAG
>PMLF01000252.1 GCA_003158755.1 Elusimicrobiota bacterium
TTCATGAATTGTCCTCGTTGATATTATAACCCACCCTGAGGAATGTTCTCATCATTGTTTCGCCCAACGATTGATTGGCCGCAAACTCCATTTCCTGGTTTCAGAAGGGTGGTTAGCGGTCGGTATAGCTGAAATTCACGATATAATTAACAATTAGCAATAGTTATTTCGTAATTTGTCGCCAATAGCTTGTTATCCCGAAATGCGGATATTCAAGGAAAAACCTCGTGGCGTTGCCTGCCGGAAACCTTGCAGGATTCATATTGATTTCACAAAAGTCAACAAACTTAACCTAGAGAAGAACATCCCCTTCCTGGTCCTTTGGCCTGGCGGGCGGAAGAACCGCCCCAAGGCGATTGCTTCGTCGCTTCGCTCCTCGCAATGACCCTTGTCAGTAGAAAACCACGCCGTGGCTTTCCAGAACGCCCTTTTTGTAGACGAACTTGCCGGAGAAGAATTTCGGCTGCTCCAACCACGGAAGAAAGATCTTGTCCCCCTCCCATAAAGGCAAACTCGGAACCTCTTCGTTCGGGACCCACTGGAGATGCCCTTCGGGGGATTCGATCAGTTCGCCTTCGAAATCGGTGCCGGTGAAGAGGAAGACGTACCAGTCCTCCTCGTCGGCGAAGCCGGGGAACGTCAAGACGCCCCGGAGCGCGGGGTTCCGCAAGACGAGGCCGCTTTCCTCGCGCACTTCCCGGATGACGCACTCCTCCGGCGTCTCGCCGGGCTCCATTTTTCCGCCCAAGCCGTTCCACTTGCCTTCGTGGACGTCGTTCTTCTTCTTGACGCGGTGGAGCATCAAGGTCTTGCCGCCCCTTCGGAGGTAGCAAAGGGTGGTGAGCTTCATTTTTCTTCTTCTTGGTCGATCTGCTCGACCACCCGTTTCACTTCCACCTCGGTGTCCTTCAGGCGCTTCCGGCAGAAATCGATCAGCTCCGCCGCCCGCTTCACCTTGGCGGACAGTTCGTCCACGTCGATCTCGCCGCCTTCCAAGTCGGTCAGGATCTTTTGAAGCTCGTCGTAGGCCTCGGCGTAGCCGGGCGTTTTTTCGGATTTCTTGTTCATGGGGCTCCTCGTTCAACTTTGGACACGACGGACTCGAATCGACCGTCGGAAACCTGGGCTTCGACGACGGTCCCCGCCGCCACGGACGCCACGCTCTTCACCAAACGGCCCCCGGCGAAAATCAAACCGTATCCCCGCGCCAGGAGGCGGCGGGGGTCTTTCAGCGCCAGCTCCCTATCGATGCCGTCCAATCGATCGCGCCACGAACCGAACCGCGCCGATCCCGCCCGGACGAGCCTCGGGGCCGCGGCGACCAACCGTTCCCGGCGGACCGCCAGGTGGCGCCGGACGCCGGAAACCAGGGCTTCTCCGGCAGAGGAAATATCGGACACCGCCTCCGAAATCCGCAGGGAGGCGAGGTTCTTCCAGTTCCGGATCGACTCGGCCAGGGAACGGGAGGCTTCCGCCGCGCGTTCCCGCGCGGCCGCCGTTATTCGGGACGTCGCATCCTTCACATCCGCCTCGAAGGTTCGGACTCGTTCGATGAGATATCCCGCGCAAGCGGTGGGAGTTTTCTGGGAAGCGTGGGCGACCAAATCCGCCACCGAGAGGTCGATTTCGTGGCCGATGCCGGTGAGCACCGGCTTCGAGCAGCGGGCGACGGCCAAGGCGATCTTTTCCCGGTCGAACCACATCAGGTCCGAACGCGACCCGCCGCCCCGGACCAAGGCGATCACTTCGACGGATTCGTCCGCCTCCAAGGCTTTCAGCGCCCGGAGGACGCTCGGCTCTGTTTCCTCGCCCTGCATGCGGGCGTCGGCGAAAACCACGTTGAACCCGATCCCGGAGGTTTGAAGCTCGTTGACGAAATCGTGGTAGGCGGCGCTGCCGTCCGAGGTGACGAGGCCGACGACGCGGGGCGCGATGGGAAGGGGCCGGGCGCGGTTGGCGTCGAACAATCCCTCGCGCTTCAAGCGGTCCACCAACTCCCGCCGGGCTTTCTCCATGTCGCCGAGGGTGAAATCCGGATCGAGGTCCAGGACCTTCAATTGGAGGGAGGCCCGGGGCCAATAGAAATCCATCTTGCAGAGGAACTTCACTTTCAGCCCGTCGGTGAGGCGGAGGTCGCCTCCCGTTTCCTTCAACCGTTTGGCGACGCGGCCCAAGGCATCGCCCCACATCATGGCTTTGGTGCTGGCGCGAACGGCGTCGGCGCCTTCTTCTTTTTCGACCAGCTCGAAATAGACCTGGCCCCATCGCCGGGTCCCGGCCTTGGCGGCGTCCCGTTCAAAACCCTGGATTTCCCCCACCACCCAAAAAGAAGCCGGGAACGCCTCCGCCAGCGCCGACCCGACGGCCTGATTGATTTGGCTGACCGTGAACAGGCCGCTTTCACTCGTCAGGGGATCGACAGCAGCCACCGGAGCTCCTTTTCGTAATCGGCACGGGTCTCGTAGCCGAGACCCGACAAAGGACGGTTCGACAAAAACCCCCAAAAGCCCCGGTTGCGGACCACGGACCCGGCATGGCGGTCCAAGGTTTGCAGGAGGAGCCGGAAGTTGACCAGGCCGCCCGTCAGCTGAACGTTTCCCAAGGAAGAAAAATTGAACTGATTGGCGTTCACGTGGAGACGCCGCAATACTCCCGCTTCCTCGATGAAGACATCCAGATGGAGATAGAGCTCCGTCTCTTGGGTTATCTTTTTTACGTCCTTCCCTTTCCCCATGCCCATGGGGATGCCGGTGACCATCATGACTCCCAAGCCGATCATCCGCGCCTCGTTGGAGGGGCCTTCATGGACGGTTTTGACGATGGTGATTTCTTCTTTGAGGGGAACGGCGGCCAGCAGGCGGACGTGATCCCACGGGCACGCCTTTTCTTCGGAGGTCGTTCCGATGGTGTAATAGAGGGATTCGGGAGCGGCCCGCAACCAGTGAACGGGCACGGGATTCGGCGGGGAAACGATACGGTCCGACGGCAGCACGACGGATTCCACCCCCGCCGCCGAAGCCGCGGCGGCCAAACGTTCGGCATCCTCCGGGCTCAGGTCCACCCCCAAGAAACCCCAGGAGTGTTTTGCCTTCCTCCGGGAATCGAAGAGGGGCTCTTTGAAGTAACCCGCAAGGACCGACACGATTTTATCGGAATCCACCAGGGAAGGATCCCGAAGAACGACGCAAAAGCCGTTGGCCATGACGAACTCCTTTACCCTAATGCCGGGTAATTATGTCGTCATACCGGCGAAAGCCGGTATCCAGGATTTGAAACAGTTTCTTGGAATCCACTTTACATCCTGGACCCCGGCTTTCGCCGGGGTGACATCCCTTTCAGGATGTCACTTTTTACTTTTTCCCTTCTTTCTTTTCTTCTTCAATCCCTTTCTTCAGCTTCTCGACGGCTTCCTCGGCGTTGCGCTTCAAGCGCGTGTCGCGGGGACCCTCTTGGAGCTTCTTCAACGCGGGGATGGACCGCTCGTCGCCGATCTGGTTCAGCGCCCGGACCGCGGCCATTTGGACCAAGAGATACCGATCCTCCAACAAGCCGACCAAATGCTTGCGGACGTCCTCCCGACCCTCGCCGACCTGGGCCAGGAGCCGCACCGCCGTCTGGCGGACGCCTTGGGGCTGGCCCCAGGCGGTGTGGCGCTTCAGGACGTCGATCAGTTCCGGCGGCCGGAGCGAGGCCATCGCTTCCAAAGCGCCGGAGGCCAGGACGCCGTTCCAGGAGACGCGCTTCAAGTTCTTCCGTAAATCGGAAACGACCCCCGAGTCCCCCGTGCGGGCCAGGGCCCTCCAGGCGGCGTTCTCGGCGAAATAGCTCGGCTCTTCCGCGGCGGTGGCGCGCAACCGTTCCCGGGCGCGCTCATCCCGGGCGTCGCCTAAAGCGGCGATGATCGCCCGCCGCGCCTTCGGATGCTGCACCAAGCGGTGGGCGGCCAGAAGCGCTTCCACGGCCGCCGGCGTGCGGATTTGCGCCAGAGCCTGGGCGATCTCTCCCTGGACGAACCAAAACGTTTCCTTGGGGAGAGCCTGTTCCAGCGCCCGGGTGGCGGCCTCGCCGCCGATCCGTCCCAGGGCCCACGCGGCCTCGACCCGGTTCATCATGTGGCCCGGACGGGTCAGTTGGCGGATCCACATGGCCTCGGGTTTGGGGAAGTCCGTCCGCTTGAGGATCCAATAGTGGGGATCGAAGAGGACCCCCGTCGGTTCCGACGACAACTTGAACCGGAAAAGGTGGGACTTCTTCTCCACGGTCTCGGTGAACGTCTCCTCGCCCTTGGCGGTCGAGAAGGCGAACTTGACCGGCAGGCTGAAGAGACCGGTTTCCCCCCCGACGGACTGGGTTTGGAGCACGCGGACCACCGCCTCTTTCTTGGCGGCGTCCCACCAATAACGGACCTTGTATTCCGGGTGGCCGGCCTTGAATACCCATTGTTCGAAGAACTTCGCCAGGTTGCGGCCGGTGGCCTTCTGCACCGCCGCCAGGAGGTCCCCCGTTTCGACGGTCTTTCCCTTGTTGTCCGCGACGTAGGTGTGGATGGCCTTCCAGAATTGGCCGTCCCCCAACTGGTAGCGCAGCATGTGAAGGACGAGGGAGCCTTTCTCGTAGAGGTGCCGGTCGAAGAGGTCCGACGGGAACTTATACGTCCGGGTCACGATGGGCCGGCGGTAGTGGTTCTTGTCTTCTTCGAAGTAGATGTCGGCGTTGGTGTACATTTCCCAATGGAACTCGTCGGCGCCCTGGTTGAACTCGTTGAAGAGGGCTTCGAAGTACGTGGCGAAGCCCTCGTTCAGCCAAGCGTGGGACCAATCGCGGCAGGTGAGGAGGTCGCCGAACCACTGGTGGGCGAGTTCATGGGCGATGGTCTCGGCGGCGTCCTGCCGCATGACCTCGGAGCTGGCGTCCGAGACCAGGAGACGGATCTCCCGGTACGTGATGCAGCCCCAGTTCTCCATGGCCCCGAACGAGAAGTCCGGGATGGCCAGCTGGTTCAGCACCCCCAGCACCGAGCCGTAGGGGATGCCGAAGTACTGGTCGTAGAACGCGAGGACCTTCTCCGTGACTTCCAGGGCGAAGCGGCATTGTTCCGCCTTGCCCGGCCGGGCCCAGAAGTTCAGCTCCACGCCGTCCTTGGTGCGGCCGGAGATCTTTTCCAGCTCGCCGACCACGAAGGCCACCAGGTAGGTGGACATCTTGGGCGTCGTCTCGAAAGTGACGGCCTTCAGGCCGCCGCCGGTCTTTTCTTCATGGGCGACGCGGGTGTTGGAGATGACGGCGAGCGCTTCGGGCGCGACGATCGTGACTTGGAACGTCGCCTTATGGCGCGGCTCGTCCCAGCAGGGGAAGGCCCGCCGGGCGTCGGTCGACTCGAACTGAGTGGTCGCGATCACCCGTTCCCGCCCCTCGCCATCGGTGAACGTGCTGCGATAGAAGCCG
>PMLF01000097.1 GCA_003158755.1 Elusimicrobiota bacterium
AACTTTTTACGTTATCACCCGTAAAGAATGCAAGGTCCCGGTTCGTCCGGGCCGGCATCATCCTTAACTAGTTAAAGGAGATTGAACATGAAGAAGATCCTTGCGTTGTCCATGCTTCTCGCCGGCGTGACCGGCATGGTGTTCGCTGCCGAATTGGCTCCCGCGGCTCCCGTCACCACGGAACCCGCCGCCACCGCGCCCGCGAAGCCGGCCGCGAAGAAAGTCGTCCGCCACAAGAAAGTCCACAAAGCCGGCGCGAAGAAAGCCGCTAAACCGGCCGCCGCTCCCGCGACGACTCCTCAGTAAGAGTTGCTTGACCCGACGGCCGGAGGATGTCCTTCAGGGGCAATCCTCCGGCCGTCTTCTTTTGTACACTGACGAAATGTTTGCCCCAAACCTTTTAGGGTTTCGCCCGTATTAATATGGAAGACGCGGACTTCCAAGAGCTTTTTCGGCGGCACGGGGACCGGCTGTACAACTTCGCCTTCCGCTTGAGCGGGAACGATCAGGACGCGGCCGACTTGGTCCAGGAAGCTTTCACCCGCGCCTTCAAGAATTTGGACCGGTACGACCGGGCCCGACCCTTTGAAACGTGGATGTTCCGGATCCTCTATAACATCCACTTGGACGAAGTCCGGCGCTACGAGAAGAAGCACGTGGTTTCTTTGGACGCGCCGGTGACGGCCGAAGAAACGGGGCAATGGGCCGACCTGTTGGCGGGCGGCGACCCGGATCCGATGGAGGAATCTCTCCGCCGGGAAAACGATGTCCGGGTCCAGAAAGCGCTGAACACTTTGTCGGCGGATTACCGGGCGGCGGTGATGATGTGCGACGTCGAGGAAATGTCGTATGAAGAGATCGCCCGGGTGATGGACTGCCCCGTCGGCACGGTGCGGTCGAGGATCCATCAAGGGCGAACGCTTTTGCGGGACGCTTTCAAGGAAAAGGAAGGAGTGAGGACGAAATGAATCAACATCCGGATGGACCCATTCTATCGGCTTACCTGGACGAGGAGCTGGACGCTTCCGAAACCACCAGGGTTCGGCAACATGAGGCGTTGTGCTCCCGATGCCGGGAAGAATTGACCTCTCTGAGGGGGGTTAAGGACCTTTTGGCAGCGGCGCAGCGCCGGACCATGCCGGAGGGTTTGGCGGCTCGCCTGGAGAGTATGATCCACCGTCGATCCGTCTGGGAAATTGTTTTAGCGCGTCTCTCCATGCCCCGAGTGTGGGTCCCGGTGGGGACGTTGGCGGCGGCCGCGGCGGCGCTCCTCTTTTGGCTGGGGCCTTCTTTCGGTCCCGACCCGGACGCGATTCCGCTGGAAACGCTTTTGGCTGCCCACGCGCGGTATGAGGCGGAATCGCTGGTGCCTTCCGGCGACTTGCTGCACGTCCCTTTTTCCGCCCACGTAGCGAAAACCGATGAGGAGGATTAGCGCCCGCCTATTGGCGCTGATTCTCCTGTTCTCTCCCGTCCTTTCGGCGGGGTCCGAGGACACGTTTCCCCCTGCCGTCGACGATCTCCTGCAATACGTGCTCCGTCCTCCCACCACGACTTACCAGGGTAAAATTCGCACCTCCCTTTCCTCGAACGGCCGCCTCCGCACGGAGGATGCCAATGTTTACTTCCGTCCGGGCAATGTTTACCGCTGGGAGTTCGTGAACCCGGAGGGAAAGTTGTCCCGCACGGTGGTCAGCGACGGAACGAAGGAATACGTCCGCGTTCCGGGCGGGAAGAAGGTTCAGGAGGGCGCGGCGGTGAAAAGCGCCGCCAAACTGCTGGGGGAGGACCGCGAAAAGGCCTTGCTGGAAGCTAATTACAAAACGTCTGCGCTTCCTCCCCGTACGGAAGCCGGTCGTTCCGTTTTGGGGCTTGCCTTGTGGCCCAAGGTGGCGGGAAAACCGTGCCAGGAATTTTGGATCGATCAGGAAACCGGAGTCATCCTCCGAGTGAAGCGCTTCCTGCCGGGAATGGCGACGTCGGCGGAAACCCGTTTCCTGGAATTTACGCCGAACGCGGCGTTGTCCGATGATCTTTTCCTCTTCAAGACGGAGCCGGGCGAACGGGTGGTGGCCCACGACCTGGACCCGGACTTCCTTTCGTTGGACGCCTTGCTCAAGGCCACGGGACGGTCCATCCATCCGCCATTTAATTTGCCCGAGGGGTTCGTGTTCGAAAGTGCGGACTTCTTCGAAGAGGGGAAAACCGTCCTCCTTCAAGTGCGCTACACCGACGGGCTGGCGGTCCTGTCCCTGTTCCGGACCGAGAAGGCGATCCAGCCCGCCGCCCCCGACATCGCCCCCCAACCCGGCGCCGAACGCCTGTCCGGCCCCATCCACACCGTCCAGTGGAAAAAAGGCTCCTATTATTACCTATTGATGGGCGACCTCTCCAAACGCCTGCTGGAAACCGTTTCCACCCACTTCAAATAACATCCACGCAGTGGGGGCTCCGCCCCCGCATCCCCGCTATTTCCGCTGGACTCGTCCCCGGCCGTGGAGACTGTTGCGAAATTGGTGTCCCCCCTTTGAAAAAGGGGGGAACAGCTGGCGGGAACAAACATCCTTTTTCACCGTTTTGGTGAAGTCACTCCGACGGAGAATTAACATTACGTGAGGATTTGGGTTTGGATCGAACCGAAGGAAAACCTATTCTTCGAGGGCTAGGATTCCCTTTTGCAGGGCCTTCACGATGGCTTCCGTTCGGCTTTTCACGCCCATTTTCTGGAAGGCGTTGTTCAGGTGGTTTCGGACCGTTTTTTCGCTCACTCCTAACTCGACGCCGATCTGTTTGTTCTGAAGGCCTTTCTTCACTTGGTCCAGGACTTGAATTTCGGTCTCGGTCAGGTCGGCGCCGCCGAATTCGGGGGGGACTCCGCCGCCCAGGGCGCGCACGCCCCGGATCAGTTTAGGCAGCACCGATTCGGGGACCAGCGCTCCGTCCTGCTGGAGCTTATAAATGGATTCGACCATCTTGGCGGTGGGAAAGGTTTTGGGGATGTAGCCGTCGGCGCCGGCCCGGAAGGCGTCGAGGATGTGCTTCTCGTCCTCGTAGGTGGAGACAATGACGACTTTGACGTTCGGCATGTCCGCTTTGAGGAGGCGGGTGGTCTCCAGGCCCGACCGGCCCGGCATTTTGATGTCCATCAGGACGACGTCGGGTTTCAACTGCTTTGCCTCGCGGAGGCAATCCTCGCCGTTGCCGACGCTCCCAACCACTTGAAGGTCTTTTTGGTCGTCGAGGATGTCCCGGAGGCCGTCCCGCAGCATCTCGTGGTCGTCGGCGATGAGGATCCGGATCTTCTTGGTAGGCGGGGACATGAATTTAAGTGTACAATTTTAACCCAATACGATGACCGTGTTTCCTTCGATCCCGTCTTTGCCCGTCAACTGGTCCTCCTTCCGCTTGGTCATGGCAGGGGTTGCGGCTTCCTGTTGCTTCGTGTTGGGGTCCATTGTTTATTGGAAGAATCGGACCTCCTCTCTCAACCGGACTTTCGCCCTGTTCAACTTGTTCCTCGGGCTCTGGAACATCCGAATCAACCTCATCGCGATTTGCCCTCCGAGCCAGGCGCTCTTTTTCGCGAGGCTCTCTTACGTTTGGGCGGCCCTGGTCGTCCCGTCGGTCATCGGGTCCACAATATATGTNNGTCGGTCATCGGGTCCACAATGGAATTCATCGGGACACAACTGAAAAGCCGGTATTCACGGTGGGCCCTGATCCTTCCCGCTTTCTTCCTCGTCCTCATCGCTCCCACCTCGCTTCTGATCCGTGATATCGTTCCCAATCCCCACTACCGGGAAATCCCGGGAACCTTGGCCCCCCTCTTTTACGCTTATTTGCTCGGCTGGAGCGGATACTGGATCCACCAGTTCTACCTCGCCTACCGCCTCGGAGAGACCGGCGGTCGACAAAACCACCTCAAGTACATGTTCCTCGGCTTTTTCCTGGCCTTCGGGGGAGGCTTGACCTACGTCCTCAACATGGTATTCCCGGCGTTCCCCCCGGTCTTCCACTTCTTTGAAATCGGGTATCTGGTGGTGTTCTCCTACGCCATCATCCGGCACCGGCTGATGGACATCAACCTCGTGTTCCGGTACGGAACGGTCTACACCTTCCTCGCTTTATCCATCGGCGCGCCCTTCGCTTTTCTGGTGTGGCGGTTGACGGGCTCCCTGAGCGCCGGGATCGTCAGTTTCCTCGGCCCCACGGCGGGCCACTTGCTGGCCGTCAAACTCATGCCGAAGTTGACGCGGGTCATCGACCGATTGCCGCTTTTCAAAGGCCGGTATGAAAGCTTCAAGGAAGTCAAAAAACACGAGTCGGCCATCCGGCGGTCCCAGACCATCGTTGAATGGAACCGGAGCTTGATCGACGCGGTGCTGGACGTGCTGAAGCCGGAGAAGGTGAACGTCTTGATCTACGACCCGCCTTCTCGGACCTACGCGGACAAAGCCGAGGAGAGACTCCCCGGGTTGAGCGCCGATACGGCGTTCGTGAAAGCTCTGGCGAAGAACAACGTCCTGGTCCGGGATTTTATGGAAGAGGTCGTCCCTCCGGAATCCCTCGGCGACGTCCGGCGGCGGATGGAGGAATTTCAGGCGGAGGTCAGCTTCCCCATCTTCGACGCGGAAGGGGAGATGGCCGCGATCCTGAACGCCGGCGGAAAACCCGGCGGGGCCGCCGTGGACGATCTGGACATCACCGCCCTATGGAGCCTGGTCCGCATCGGCGAGGAAACCTTGCGGGGGCTTCTGACCCGGGAAGCGCTGGTGAAAAAGGAGCGGCTGGCGGCCATCGGGGAAATGGCCTCCGTCGTGAGCCACGAGCTCAAGACTCCGCTGGCGGTCATCCAGAACTCGTCTTATTTCCTGGAAACCCGCCTGACCGAGCACCCCGACCAGAAGATCCAAAAACACCTGGGGATCATCAAAGCGCAGACGGTGTCCCTGACCGGGATCATCACGGGCATCCTGGATTATACCCGGACCCGAGATATGAAATTGGAGGCCGGCAGCGTAAATGACTTGGTTAAGGAATTGATGGCGGTGCTTCCGATCCCGGGCAACGTGCGCGTCTTGCTCCCGCTTTCCGACGACGTTCCCGAGGGGCGGTTCGACAAGGAAGAGATCCGGCGCGCCTTGACCAACCTGATCAACAACGCGGTGGAAGCCATGCCCCAAGGCGGGGACTTGGAAATCCGCACGGAAAAGGAGGCGGACGGCCGCGTCTCCATCCGCGTGTCCGACACCGGGTGCGGCATTTCCCGGGAGGACATCGCCCGCATCTTTCAACCGTTCTTCACCACCAAGGCCGAGGGATCCGGCCTTGGGATGGCCGTCGTCAAGAAAGTGATGGACCGCCACCAGGGAAAGATCCAGGTCCGCAGCGACGAAGGGAAAGGGACGGCCGTCACGTTGTCCCTGCCCGCTTCCGTTTTGTCCTAGCCCGGGTTTCCCAGTTGGATCATTGGTTCCGTCGAAACTACCTGGACTGTTTTGTGCCGTCCTTCCGGCGAAAGCCGGAATCCAGGGAGTACAACTTTCGTTGAAAATCCGTTTCAAACCCTGGACCCCGGCTTTCGCCGGGGTGACGTCAACTGAAGAATCCGGGCTAGGGCACTCCGGCAAATAAAAGACCTCTTATCCTTCCGAATTTGTCCCAGGGTTTCCAGGCGAAAAAACTCCCCAAACTTGCCGGTTCGTCACTTCTTCGTTTCCGTCGGTTCGCATAACATTCTCTTGGCGATCAAAACCCCTCGCCCAATTCGGAATCGACAAGGAGAAATTATGTCAATCGACGGAAAGAACAACGAAATACTGGTGGATGAATTCAACGTGCAGCTCTATTCCAACGGACGCATCGCGTGGGACCGGCTGGACGCCTTCATTGAAAAGAACGCCGTCAAACGCAACGGCTTGAGGGCTTATTTGAGGCAAAAGCTCACGAGGGGGACGTCGGCGGACCGCGCGGTGGCCGCCTGAGGGAACAACCCTCGCCGTCCGCGCCGATCCGGCCGCGGGCGGCGGGGGACCCTGCTTACACTTTGAAGCGGTAGGTGAGGCCCAGGGAATACACGTTGATGGACGTTTTGTAGGACCCGTCGTCCAGGCCCAATTGGTTGTGTACCGTCCGCTTGGAATAATCGAGGAAGTTGTAGGCCAGGTCCACCGTAAGTCCTTGCCACGTGTAACCGCCGCCCAACGTAAACCCCATGATCGAGCTGTCCGGAATGCTCGGTTGCCAGGTGTTTTCGGGAACGACGGACGGAAGGTAGAAAAGACCCGCCCGGGCCGCCCAGGTCCTGTTAAATTTGTAGTCGGTTCCCGCGCCCAGGTTCCAGGTGTTCCTCCAGTCCCGCTTGATGGGGTTGTGGGCGTTCAACGCCGCCAAGATTAAGGGATTCGTTTCGGCGAAGTTCGACTTGTTTTCCTTTGTCGTGGAGTAATGGGTCCATTCGGCGTCGAAGGCGACCGTCCACGGTCCCGGTTTCCAAGCGTAACCAAGCATCAACGAGGCCGGCAGTTTGATCTTCGTGTCGGTTCCCGTTTGGTAGAAGTTTTGACCGGCGATAAAATAACCGATGGGCGCAAGGCCGGAGAACGCCACATTTCCTTTGACCTTGGACGTCACGCCGCTCCGGTAGGAAACCCCGAACTGATGGTTTTCCAACGGCTTGACCATCGCGCCGAGGTCCCATCCCCAGCCGTGCCCTTTCTCACCCACATTTTCTCTCCCATCCGGACCGCCGAACGGCGGAGGGAACGGGAAACCCAACATCTTGTCATACGTCACTTTCACCGTCGAGTAATCGATCCCGCCGCCCACGGATAGTTTGTCGTCGATTTTGAACGCCGCGGAGGGGTTGTAATTGATGACCTTCAACTCGCTTTTCGTCGCGACGTAGCGCAGGGCGCCGTCGTCGGGCCAAAGGGTTTTTAGGCCGAAAGGCGAATTAATCC
>PMLF01000048.1 GCA_003158755.1 Elusimicrobiota bacterium
CGGTAGAAACGACCCCTGCCCTTGCGGCTCGGAGAAAAAATACAAGAAATGCTGCTTGGACAAAGACCAGGGCCAGACCAGCCTCATTCCGCCGGTGTAAATCTTCTTTCGGAGGATGTTCCAAACGGTGGGCTCGGCGATGGGGTTCCCTTGTGTGGTGTGACGCGAATCTTCCATAATGCTATAAATACGCTAAATATCTGAAATCAAAACCTCTTAAAACGGTCCATTGGAGCCCCCTCTCATGAATCTTCGCGCCTCTTGTTCCCTCGTGCTCGCTTTCAATTTAATCTTCGTCCGGGTGGGAGCGGAAGAGACTTCCGTTTACGATCTCGACCGGTGTGTTCGAACGGCGCTGTCGGAGAACCCCGCCCTGACTTTCGCGCAAAAAGACGTTGACATCTCCGACGCCCGTCGGCGGGCCTCGGGGGCGGCGCTCTTGACGGCATTTACCCTCAAGGCCTCCGAAACCACCGGTCGGGCCGCGGATCCGAACGATCCCTCCAATCCGGCGTTCCTCGAACGGTCCTACGGCGTGCAGGCGACCCAGCCCCTTTTCGCCGGCGGAAAACTTTTTGCCTCGCGCCGGCAGGCCGTCCTGGGGTCCGAGATCGCCCGGCTTCAACTGGAGAAGCAGCGGCTGGACGTCCTCCAGGCGGTGACCGAGGCTTACTGGCAGACCGTCGCCGCCGAGCGGGCCCTCGCGGCCCTGCGGGACGCGCGCGGGAAGATCCAGGAGGATCTGGAGAAGGCCGTCCGTCACGAGCTGAGCGGTTTCCGCAGCGCCAAGATCGAGCTCCTCTCGACCCGGGTGCAGAACCGGGAATGTGAGTCCGCCATCGGCGAGCAGGAAGACGCGGCGGCCCGGTCCCGCTCCGCTCTCTTGGACGCCATGGGCGAGCGGCGGGCCGTCGGCCTGAAAGTTACGTCGGAGATACCGGCCGCTCCCGTGGAAGTGTCGGAGGCCGAAGCAATCCGGCTGGTCCGGGACCATCGCCCGGAATACAAGATTTCCGAAAAGCTCATGGAATCGGCCCGGATGGCCCGGCGGATCAGCGGGGCCGCTCTCGCTCCGCGCGTGGATTTGAACGGATATTACGGCCGTTCCGGGGCCGCCTACGACAACGATCCCACCAACCCGTTCCACTATCAGCCGGCGTGGAACGCCGGAGTTTCCATGAGTTGGGCGTTCCTGGGCAGCACGGCCAAGGTCGCCGGATTTCATGAGAAGACGAGTCCCGAGTTGGGCCAATCCTCCCGCACCCAGACCGACAGCCGCACGGTGTCCCTCGGATTGGGCGACGCCATATCCGCCGACATCGAATCCCTTCAGGGGCGACGCGATTACATGGAAGAGGAATGGAGGTTTGAAAAGGCCCGTCGGGACCTGGAGGAGGAAGCCCGCTCGGCCCTCCGGCGGCTCCGGACGGCCTGGAGCCGCGCCGCGGCGGCCCAGGCCCGCGTGGAGGAGGCCGACCAGCAGTTCAAGGAAACCCTCGATCTGCTGAAGGACGACCGCGCCCACTTAGGCGATTTGGCCGGGGCCCGCCTGCGTTCGGCCCAAGCCCGTTCCGCCGAGGCCGAAGCCCTGGCCCAACACCGCATCGCCCTGGCGGCGTTGAACCGCGCCGTCGGCGTGGCGGATTATTTTGGAAAATAAGGAGACGTCGATGGGGACCCCGCCGAACGTGAAGAAACGCCGAAAGATTTTGGTCGTCGCCGCCATCGCGGTGTTCGCCGCCCTGTGGGGCGTGCGGCGGTGGCAGCAGTTCCGGATGTACAAACGCGAGATGGACGAGGCGAAGGTGGAATCGGACCGCGCTCTTCCCGTCAAGGCCTACAAGGTTCGGCCCCGCGACGTGGCCGGGGCTCTTCGCCGCATCGGGACCATCCGGGCGCGGGCCGAGACCAACATCCAATTCGGCATGCCGGGACGGCTGAAACGTTTCGACGTCGAGAAGGGCCAGTTCGTCAAGAAAGGCGCCCTCATCGCCGCCCTGGACCAGGAAGAATCGAAGAACGCCATGGCGGCGGCGGAGGCGGAATTCCAGAAGGAATCGACGAAGTTTTTCAAGGACCGCACCATCGACAAACTGGAATTTGAAAGGGCCAAAGCCCGGTACAACCAGGCCCGCCTGGACGCGGCCAAGACCACGGCCTACGCGCCCCACGACGGATATTTGGTCGAAAAATGGGCCAACGCCGGGGAGCAGGTGGAAGGAGGCACCGTCATCGGCAAACTGATGGACAAGAGCCATGTCTCCATCGAGATGGACTTGTCCGAGGACGACATCGCCCGCCTGAGCGTCGGCCAGAAAGTGGCCTTGACCGTGGACGCCGTGCCCGACTTCAAGGAAGAGGGCGAGGTGGCTTCCATCACTCCCTACCTTAAAGGGGACAGCCGCTCCTTCACCGTGAAAGTGGATGTGCCGGAGAACCCCGGGGAGAAGCTCAACCCCGGCATGTTCGCCCGCTGCGTGATCCGCCGATATGAGAAGGCCGGGGCTATCGTCGTTCCCCTGGAGGCCGCCGCCGAAATGAAAGAGGACAAGGTGAAGGTGTTCGTGATCGGCGCCGACAACGTCGCCCACGCCCGGACGCTGGACAAGGCCTTTTCCGACGAGAAGATCATAGAGGTGTCGGGTTTGAAAGAGGGGGACTTGGTGATGCTCAACCCTTCCGGCGACCTTCAGGACGGCGCGAAGGTCTCGGTGACGGGAGTCTACGACCCGACCAGCTCGGAAAGCAGCCCCGCGCCCGAGGCCGCTGTTTCGACTTCCACCGCGACGGCGAAGCCGAAATGATTGTTCGAGATAGGAACCAAAACTTATTTGGATGGATTTTTTTCTCCCTCCCCTTTGTAAGGGGNNCCCCTCCTTACAAAGGAGGGGGAAGTCATCAGCGGGGTCGCGTGAGGTCCATTCTTAAATTCTGCGTCCAGCGTCCGTTGGGCGTTCTCGCCGTTTACGCGGCGCTCTTGGCCGTGGGCGTCATGGCTTGGCTCGGGATGCCGCAGGAACTTTTTCCCGACCTGCGCTTTCCCCGCCTCACCGTCGTCACCTTCCTGCCCAACGCCAGTCCCGAAGAAGTTGAAAACCTCGTCACCAAACCCATCGAACAGATTTTGGGGACGGTGAAAAACGTCCGCCGCCTGGATTCCACTTCCAAAGAACAGGTGTCCCTCGTTAACGCCGAATTCCGCTGGGAGACGGACATGGACGCCGCCATGCTCTGGGTCCAGGAAAAGCTGGGTCTGGTGCAGGACCAGTTGCCCTTGGAGGTCCGCAAGCCCGTCGTCCTGCGCTACAACCCCTTCGACCGTCCCGTCGTCCTCATGACCGTGACCGGGGAGGTCGCGGCCGCCGACCTTCAGCATTTGGTCGAGACCCGCATCAAGCCGCGCTTGGAGAAAGTCGCCGGGGTCTCGGCGGTGGAAGTGGGCGGGGCGCTCCAGCGGGAGATCCAAATCGATTTGGACGCCCAACGGTTGAACGCCAACCGATTGTCCGTCCTGGACGTGTCCGAGGCCCTGGGTCATCGCAACGTCACTCGCTCCGCCGGGTCGGCGACCGAAGGACTCTTCGAATACCCCGTCACCATCTCCGGCGCCTTCAGCGATTTGGACGGCGTCCGTCAGGCCGTGGTCCGCCTGGGCGGCCCCGAGGACGAAAAACGGGGGGAGACGGGAGCCCTGCTGCGCCTGGAAAACCTCGGGACCGTCAAAGACGGCGTGCGGGAGCGCACCAGCTTCGCCCGGTTCGACGGAAAAGACACGATTTCCGTCGGAGTCTACAAGCGGTCGGAGGCCTTCCCCGTGGACGTTTCCAAGGGGGCGCGGGCGGCGTTGGACGAAATCCGCCGTCAACTGCCTCCCCGCGTCCGGCTGGAAGTTATCTACGACCAGTCCGTCTACATCAAGGAAGGAATCGGTGACGTCATCCTCAACGTCTTCTTGGGAGGCATCTTCGCCTACGTCGTCCTGTGGGGTTTCTTGCGCAGCCACACCCGCGCGGGCATCGTCGGGGTGACGATCCCCGTGGCGCTCCTCATGACGATCGCTGTCCTCTATCGGATGGGATTGACGATCAACCTCCTGACCTTGGGCGGCTTGGCCCTGGGCGTGGGGATGCTGGTGGACGCGGCGGTGGTCATCATGGAGAACATCTCGCGGCACGTGGAGCTGGGGAAAACCGTCAAGGAGGCCGTCGTCGACGGCGGGGAAGAAGTGGGGAAAGCCGTATTCTTCTGCGTCATGACCCACCTCGCCGCTTTCGGCCCCATCCCCTTCGCGGGGGTCGGCGTGGCCCAGAGGGTCTTCGGCCCCATTTGCGCCTCCATCGTCGTGTCCCAGATTTCATCCCTGATCGCCGGGTTCACGCTTCTGCCCGCGCTGGTTTCCATTTTCATGAAGGACGAGCCCCGCGTTCCCGGCGGAAAACCGGCGGCCGCGCCAACCCCTCGGTTTTCGTCGAGGATCCCGATGTTCCGCCACTTCCTGCCGCTGATTTCATTTTGCTCGGTCCGCGCCTCGCGCCTCGTCGCCGGTTTTCAGCGGGACTATGAGTCGGTGCTCACCTGGTCCGTGCTTCATCGACGGAAACTCTTGGGCATCGTGGCGGGGACCACGGCGGCGGGGTTCCTGCTGCTGGCCTTCGCCGTGCCCCACGAGTCCATGCCCGACGTGGACCAAGACCAGTTCATCGTCCATCTGACGATGCCCACCGGGACGCGCCTGGAAGTGACCGACCGGGTCGCCCGCCGCGTGGACGATATTTTGGCCTCGATGCCCGAAATCGCCCACCGGGACGTCTTGGTCGGGTCTCCGGCGGTGGACTTGCCGACGGCTCAGGGGCCGCACCAGGCCCAGATCGTCGTGGACCTGGCGGAAAAGGCTCGAACTTCCGGGGGAAGGATGCGGGCCCGTCGCCGGTGCCGGGAAATCATCCGGGACGCGGTCAAGCGTTTGCGGGCGGTGGACTTGGAGGGGGGAAAGACGGAGTTTTCCGCCCAGGGCAGCGACGTGTTCTCTCAGGTGTTCGGGAAGGGCGGTCCGGATTTGTTGATCGAGGTCAAAGGCCAGGACATGGAGAAGCTCAAGGAGGCCGCCGCCGGATTGGAGGAGAAGCTCCGGGCGCTCCAAGGCGTGTCCAAGGTGTCCGACAGTTTGGCGGTTCCGTCGCCCCAGATCAGCTACAAGTTGGACGAGTTGAAGTTGGCGCGGGACGGGCTGTCGGTGGCGGACGTGGCCGATCTCGTCCTGGCCGCCGTGCACGGGCAGACGCCCACCAAGTTCCGCGAGAAAGGCCGCGAAATCGACATCCGGGTCCGCCTGCGCGAGGAAGACCGGAAGGACGCGACGGCCTTATCGAGCCTGGTCGTTTCCAACCCGGTGGAGAAGGCCGGGCACCCGTTGAGCGAATACGGGTCTCTGGAAATGTCCCCCGGCCCGTCTGAAATCCGTCGACGGGACCAGGCGCGGGCCATCCTGATTGAAGTGTCTTTATCGGGCCGGAGTCTGGCGGACGCGCTTCCGGACGTCCGCAAGCTCATGTCCGCGGCGGAAGGAAAGGGTGGAATCTCGGCGTCGTTGGGCGGTGAAGTCGAGGAGTCCCGCGCGTCTTTCGAGAGCCTCCTCTACGGGTTCGCGGCGTCCATTTTGCTCGTGTACATCGTCTTGGTCGCCCAGTTCAACGCCTTGTGGATTCCCCTCGTGGCCATGACGGCCGTGCCCTTGTCGTTGAACGGCGTGGCGCCGGCGTTGATCCTCAGCGGCCACACGCTGAACATGATGTCGGGTCAGGGATTGGTGATGCTTGCGGGGATCGTGGTCAACAACTCGCTCATGCTTTTGGAATTCATCCAGCAGCGGCGCGCGGAGGGCGAGCCGCCCGAACGTGCCGCCGTCGAAGCTAGCCGGGCGCGGTTAAGACCCATTTTGATGACGGTGATCGGGACGGTGGCGGGATTATTGCCTTTGGCTCTCGGAATCGGCAAAGGCGCCGAGATGCAGGCCCCTATGGCCATCACGGTCATCTTCGGTCTGATCGTTTCGACGGTGCTGACCTTGATCGTCATGCCCGCTATCTATCTGGAAGTTCAGCAGAGGGTGGAGAGAAATTCCTAACCCGGATTATTCAGTTGAAACCATATTTCCATTGAAAGGCGTGGATTATATTGTCCAAGATTTTTCCCCCTCCTTTGTAAGGAGNNCTGTGTTCATAATTCTTTCCGAATGATCAAATCCACCGTGCATGGCAGGACGTCCCGTAGGAATCGAACCTTTCCAAGAACATAATAATACAACGTCTCGATCGGTCCCCGGCCTTCCAGGTGGGTATCGAAACGGACCTCGACGTCCAAACCAATCTCCGCGCCCATTTTTTGGATTTTTCGATAGACGAGGACGTCCTCATCCACCACGGGGCGTTTCTTGTTGACCCTCTTAATAGCGAGGGGGTGGATGAATCCCCGGCATCCCGGCTCCGATAAGTACAAGGCGACTCCTCCCGGAGACAGCAGCCGGTGGATTTCCTTCAGCGTGGCGCGGTGGCGGCCGAAATGGTGCGCGGCCTGGAAGGTGAAAAGGAGATCGAAGGACCCGTCGGGAAACGGGGTTTCGTAGCTCCGGCAGGCGGCGGTCCCGTCGAGGGTGACGTCGAGCATGGATTCCCAAAGGCGGGTCGAAGCGACGGCCGCGGCGGCGATGTCCGTGGCGATGACGGGTTTGTCCGGAAAGACTTTCTTGACCAGGCAGGAGGCCCACCCCTGCCCGGCGCCAAGCTCCAGAATACGACCGGCGGACTGAAAGTAGCACGAATACTGCCGCAGTTTGGTGAAGAAAATGGGTATTTCCCGAAATTTGTTGACGATGTTTTCAATTGGATCCGCTCCGGGCCGGTGATGGACATCCGTTTCCCAAAAGGATTTTTCTTTTTGTTCTCGAGTTTCCTGTCGATTGATCATGTGTTTACTTCACGCAGAAATAAAAGCTGACGCCGCATGGGGCTTCAGGCCCCAGCCATCGTCCACCCGGGAAGGTAGTGAAACCTGCCGGGCATGAAAAACCGCCGGTCAATGGATTCGGCTGACTTTGTGGTGGACTGTAATTGCAATCATTTAGGGAATACATCCCTCCAAATCCCCAGGTCGCTCCTCGAATGGTCCCGGAAATATTGGCGTTGCCGGTGATTGTTGCATCGCCACCGATATTGGCATTCCCGCTCACGTCGAGTTTCTGGCTTGGGTTTGTCGTTCCAATCCCCACGCTGCCGTCCAAAACGATATTTTTCATGGTGGAGCNNGTAGCCTAAGCGGATATACCCGTTGGCGTCGTTCACATTGATAACGCCGTATTGAGTCGTCGTGGCTGCTGATCCGTGGATTTGGACGTCGTCCCCCGTGCCGTCGTTTTTCCCGTAGAGGGTCAGCGTCGCCGCCGTCTGAGACGTGCCGATCCCGACGGGGCCCGCGAAATAGGCGCTGCCATTTCCTTTGACGTTGAATCCCAAGATGGGGCTTAGTTGGTTCCCCCAGATTTCAAACATAGAAGTGGAGCCGGCCCCGTTGGGGGAGCCTTTAACCAGGAGCGGCGGAACGTCCACCGCAGGCTCAATCTGTTGCGTGGCCGTGGCCGAACTGACGATGGCCGTTCCGGCGACCGCCGACGGGGCGATCTTGGTCTGGTCGGCCGGGTTGCGCCAATCGGCGAGAGTGGCCGTGCCGGAGAGGCTAATCTTGGAGGGGGTGATCCCGGCAGCGGGGGAGATCTTGGCGTCCGTTACGACCCCGTCGGGAAGTTTCGCGGAAGTGACGGCGCCGTCGGCTATTTTGGAAGTCGTGATGGAGGCGTCGGAAACGCTGGTCGCCGTCGCGGCGACGAGGGCATAAGGAACGGAAGTGAAAGTGTCCGGCGGAGTCAGCGTTGTTCCGTCCACAGTCAATTGAAGTTGGTAGGAATTGTTAAAGAAGTCCACCCCGGGGGGAATGTCGATCAGCAAAGTGAAGTCCCCGGTGGCGGGGAGGGTGGCGGATTGTTGCGCATTGCAGACGGAGGAGCCGCCGGAAACGAAACAAACCGTGAAGTTGTGATTCCCGGCCGAGGATATGCCGGATTTGATCAGCCGGCCCTGGTAGGTGATCCGGTTGGGAACCCCGGCGGACAGGGGGGCGGCGAAGAGGAAACATAGAAGGAACAGCTTTTTCAT
>PMLF01000271.1 GCA_003158755.1 Elusimicrobiota bacterium
ATAGATGAGGATTCAATTTCTGGAGAGGTGAACCTATGAACTCGATGACGCTGAGATGGATAGCGGTGACGGCATTTTTGGCGACGGGCGCCGCGGTGGTGATCGGAGCGACGGACAATTCCCCGGAGACCGTGGCGGGTTCGATCCATTCCGATGAAGACGAGATGTCACGCCAAGGCGACACGTGGAAGGAAAACAGCACGGCCGCCAATCCCATGACGTCGACGGGGACAGACATTCATTCTTCCAAGGAGAAGATGTCCCTCAAAGGCGACCGGTGGAAGGACACCAGCACGACCGCCAGCCCGACGGTTTCAACGGGCACCAACGTTTCCACTCACCCTTAAACCTCCATACATTTCAACCAGGTTGGCCTCCTTAGATAGTTGACCCCTCTCGCGCGGCGTTTCCGCCGTCGCGAGAGGGGTCAAAAGCCTCAAAGGAACGCTCCTGGTTAATGGAGTCGTGGCCTCGTCCAAAGCTCGTCCACGGAGGATCTCCTCCTCAGGGCGTTACCGAGCCTGCGCCGACATCCCGATCGCTTCGCCGCTCACGACGATTTCCACCCGACGGTTGTTTTGCCGGCCTTCCGGCGTCTCATTGGAACCGATGGGGTTCGCTTTTCCAAACCCTTGCGCGACGATGGAAGCGGACGGCACTCCCTGAGCGACGAGGTAATCCCGCGCCGCCCCGGCTCGTTTTTCCGACAACCGTTGGTTGGATTCATCGCTCCCGACGCTGTCGGTGTGGCCCTCCACGCTCAGTTTCAATCCCGGGTGGGACATCACGATCCCCGCAATTTTGGCCATTTTTTCCCGGACCGCCGGCCGCAAGGTCGAACTCCCCGTCTGAAATAGGGCGTCCGACATGTTTACGATGAGGCCGCGGGCGGTGTCCCGCGTTGCAAAGACATCATTTAGCTTTTGCAGCAGCTCGACTCGAAGGGCGGCTTTTTCGCTTTCGGCCGTTTGAGCCCTGGCGTCGGAGACGTCCGCCCGCGATTTGGCTTCTTCGGCCGATGATCGGGCGGCTTTGGCGTCCGCTTGAGACACGGCGGAAGCGGCGGTGGCGCCGGCGGCCAGAGAGAGAGCGGCGGCGCGTTCCGCGTCCGAGCGCCCTTGGGCCTGCTCGGCTTGGGATTGAGCCTGTTCCGCTTTCACTTGACCCGCGCTCGCCGCGGCCGCCTGGCTATCGGCCTTGCCGATCCGATCCTGCGTCCGAAGGCGTTCATTGACGACGGCCTCTTCCGCCTGGCGTTTAACGGCGAGGGAACGGCTGTCTTCGGCGCTTTGAACGGCTTCACGCGCCGTCAGCGAGCGGCCGGTGTTTCCTCCCTTTTTTGTTTCCGACAAGGCGAGGAGTTCCTCGGCCTTTTTAAACCCGGCCGCCGCGTAGGTTTCCGCCCCGGCGGTCCTGGCGATTCGCACGGCGTTCCGGGCTTGATACACGTTGAAAGGAGTTTTTCCTTTTTTTGACCCGTTCTTGAAGCCCGCGGCGTCGACAGGTCCGGCGTATTGACCTCTCGCCACCAGTTCATATTTGGCGTCGACCCATTCGATCTTCGCCTTGTTCCCCGGCTGGATCGCGTTTTCCACGACCACGGCGTCGCTTGGCTGGGTTACGGCGAAATAGGGTTCCGCCGTGACGAGGAGGCTCAAAGACTGGAGGGGCGTCTCCGCGTTCAACCGACTTTTTCCGCCTTTAACGATCAACTCCCCGAGGTTGCTCGCTCGTCCATCGGGAGAGACCCCCCAAAACACATAGGTCAAATACTCGGAACCGAAATGGCCGGCGTCCATCAATCCCTTGAATTCCGCCTTGATTTCCGTCTTCCCGCCTTTATTGGTGACCTCGGCGACGCCGTTGGCGTTGGAAACGAGTTCCGTGCTTTTGAAATTGATTTCGACGGAGCCCTTTAAGTTTCGGTAATTAATCGCTTTCGCCGGGACTTCCACGACCTTCACTTGGTAAACCGGCTTTGCGGAGTCCGAGGCCGCGGGAGCGGGACTTTGACCGAAAACGATTACGGTCGCAATGAACAAGGCGGTGATTCTGATTTTCATGAACAAATCCTCCTTAACACAAGTGTGATTCGGTGAAGCGCTTTCCGTGACAACACGGGAGATCAGTCCCCGCAAACCACGGGTTCATTCACCAAGTGCTGCGACGTGAACCAAACTTGTAGCTCATTGGTCCGAACGACGTTGCTGACCAGGATATCGTTCGTTCCTTCGTCGCCGTCTTTGCTCGCTTGGCGCGCCATCGTCCGCGCCTCCTCCAGGATGATCTCATGGGCGTGGAGCAGCCGCGACAACTGGGAAGGGACCTCCTCCCGGCCTCGCGGGGCGCGCGGAATGATCGAGGTCTCGGCGACGTCGTGGGCCATGGCGATACTCACCCCTCCGAGGGTCTGGATCCTTTCCGCCAGCAGGTCGACCAAATCGCTCTGCTCCTTGAAATGCTTGTCGAACAGGAGATGAAGCGCGTAAAACGTGGGGCCGGACACTTGCCAGTGATGCTTCTTGTAGAGGTCCCGCAGGGTCATCGTGTCCGCCAACAACTGGTTCAGATTTGTCACGGAGGAAGCGCACACCTTTTCATTGAGCGCAATCGACAACTTGACGATGGCGCCGTAGGGCTGGATCTCCCGGGATTTCTGTACCGTCTGAGGACGCGCGCGGTCCATCACCGCGACGGCGGCATCCCCGTCTTTAATGCGACCACCATTACCGTCTTCCATTTTCATCCTCCTATAAAGTTCTGTAAAAACAACGCCCTGCCTACCGCTCGCGCTGAGCTTGTCGAAATACGACGAATCACCGACGATCTTGGCTCACCCTTCGACAAGCTCAGGGTGAACGGACGAGGGGATTTTGTTTTTACAGGATCAATAATTCATCGTGAAGCTTCACTCGTTGGAACCCGCCGGACTTTGACGGGTTACGCCTTCGATCCGTTGAATATCCCGAAGACTCCGACGACGGCCGCGAGCGCTCCGCCGATCAAGAGCCAGAGGGTTTTGTCCGTCGGCGACCCGTTGAAAAACCTCGACACGTCCGACCCGAACGAATGCAAAGCCGTGACGCCGTAGGCGAGCAAGACGATCCCTCCGACCAGAAACACAATCGACAATGCTTTATTCATGACAACCTCCGTTAGTTTCGATTTAATTCCAGCAGTTGTTTCGTGACGGCGATTTGTTGACGCAAGGGCTCGTCTTTGGACGGGGTCGCGGCCTCGGAGTCGTCCAGGGCCTTCTGAGCCTCTTCATTTCGATACTCCCTCACATAAAGTTCGGCGAGAGTTTCCAGGATGTAAGGCCGCAACGGACCTCCTTGTTCCAAGGCCGTTAAGGCATATCGCTCGGCTCGGTCCAGGTGGTTTCCGAGCGCCAAATAGACCATCGCCAAGTTGTTGTTGGCGCCGGCGTGGTTCGGGTCCAGTCGCAGCACCTGCCGGTAACAGGCCGCCGCCGTTTTCAGATCGCCGGACCCGAAGGCGAGGTTGCCTCGGGCAATCCGCGCCGGGAGATATTCCTTGCTCAGGCGAATGGCCGCATCGTATTGCTCAACGGCGGATTCCGTCAAACCTTGAGCCTCGTAGGAGGCTCCCAACTGCACATGCTGCTCCGGCGTCAGCGGGTCCGTATGCCGGACGTATTGCGGAAGGGTCGAGCAAGCCGAAAATACGCTCAACAGGGGAACCAACATCCAGGCGAATCGGCTATCGGGCGTCATGGGCATGGGGAGACTCCGCGTCATGGCCGGGAGGCAACACCAACAAGGTCGCCCGCTGAGTTTTGTTCCATTCCTTGAGAAAATTGTTATAACGGACGAACCGGTTGCTCGACGAGCCGGAATGGAGAAACAGCCCGCGCTTCCCCTCGTCAAACCCGGTGACCACCACGTAATGGCCGACCGGCATGAAATCGAATCCCCGATTGACGAACGCGATCAGCGGATGGCCCAACCTCAATTCGGACCGGAGGTCGTCGAGGCTCCCGTTGTAATAATGCGCCTTGAAACCCCGGCGCTCCGCCGCCGACACGAGGTCCATCGGCAGGCTTCCCTTGAGGTTCGCCAAATAGATTTCTTGTTTGAGAACCGCCGGATCCACGGGCGAACCCCAAAACGAGAGCACGCCCGCCAAGGAGGCGGGGCCGCACTGATCGGTGTTGTCGGAAAAGAAGGGAACGTCCAGGTGCCAGTAACCCCCCGCCGGAACGCTCGGAGGTCGGGGCGGGAGGTTTTGAATTCCAAAAACGGCGCATCCCGAAACCCATAGCCCGAGGAAGGCCGCCGGGATCCACTTCAAAATCCTCGGGCTATGGATGAAAGTCATCGGGATGTCCTTTTATATCCGTTTAAACAGATACATGCACAGCGCCACCAAGACCACGATCAGCAGGACTCCGACCACGAAACCGACGGCGTCCCCGCCCGGGTTGAGCGAACGGATCTGCGAGGCGGTTTGATGGATCTGGGCATCGGAGAGTTGACCGAGCCTGGAATTGATTTGTTCCGGAGTCAGCTTGAACTCCGCGAGCCTCTGTCGGATGACCTTGGACTCCAACGACGTTTGGATCGTTTTGAGGTCCGCCGCCCGCGCTTCATTGCTTTCGTGGGTTTGGACGGCCGTTTGAGCGGGGGCCAGCATCGCCCACGCCTTGGGCGGCATGGTCATCGCCAGCGTCGTCGCGAGGGCGAGCGATGCGATCAACGTCTTTCGTGTAAAGGAACATCGCTTCTTTTCCATTTGAAGCCTCCTTAAAGGTTCTCCCGTGGATATTCTCGTTAAAACAAGAAGTTCGCCGCCACAGTGATCATGGAGCCGCTGTCCCGGTAGGTTTGCGTGATTGCGTTTTCGTTGCTCGATTTCACGTTCGCCAGCCAAATGTAGCGGTAGCTTCCGTCCAAGGACAGGAACGGGGCCAACTTCGCCTCGAGTCCGGCGCCCGCGTGGGGACCGAAACGGTTGTCCGTCTTCTTGGCGACTCCCGGGCTGTCCACTTGCGTGAAATACCAACCGGCGCCGCCGAGCAGATACGGGCTCACGGGAAATTGCGGAGTGAGGTAAACCAGCAAGGTCGCCTGGACGGGATAGCCTTTAATGGTCACGTCTCCGGCGTATTGGTTCTTGCGGTAATCGATGGAGCCTTCCAATCCCAGGACGGGCGTCGCGTGGAACCGCGCTTGGGCGCCGGCGTACCACGTCCCTTTGACCGCGTCTTTCGGTTTGAAATAGCTGGCCCGGGGACCGATGGAGAAATCGGTGTCTCCGATGCTTGGTCCGTCCGCCGAGGCCATCAACGGCCATACGATGAGCATCGCCGCCGCGACGGCCAACCCCTTCATCTTGCTGGTATTGATATCCATAGGTGAAACTCCTTTATGTTTTTCAAGAACGCTTCAACCCTTTGCGGGCGCACCGGATAAGACGCCGACTCCGACGGAAAGGTTACATCCGTCTAAGAAACACGCCGGGCCACGAGCCCCCCCATGTTTGAGGAACCCATGACCCGGCGAAACACACCCCTATCACTTTTTCTTACTGATGCGCTTTGATTTCGTCTTTTCGCGTCTCTTTATTCGCCGCGGTGGTCTTTTTGTTGTACTTGCGCATTTCTTTATGCGCCTCGTTCATGCGTTTCTTCGCCGCCAAGGTCACGTCGCTCTTCGCGCCGTTATCCTTCAGCGATTTTTCGTAGTCAGCTTTGGCCTGCTTGTAGGTCGCCTTGGACTCCGCGGCCTTCTGGCTGTTTTCTTGGCTGTCTTTGATGTCTTCCTTCACTTCATGGTTCGTGTAGGCGTTCATCGGGTGCTTCACGGGATTGTTGTTATTGCCCGTCGCGTTGGTATCGTCCGCCCAGCAACCCATCCCGAAACTCATCAATCCAGCCATCACCACCAGACCCATCAATTTATTTCTCATGCCTTCCTCCTATGTTATTTTTTATTTTTTTGCCGCTTTCTTTGAATCTCCGCGGGGCTAAGCCCTGCCCAACACGAAGAAGATCAGCAAGACGACCAGGACGAGCCCCAACCCTCCGCTCGGAAAATACCCCCAGTTCGAACTGTACCGCCATGTCGGCAGCGCCCCGAGNNTACATGTTCTCCTCCTATGTGCCACAACCCGATACGGTGATGAACCCTTCGCCGTTATCAGGGCTTTCGGAACGGGGTCAACGTCCGCGGCAAAAATGGCGCCCGGATCGTTGATCCATCCCGCTTCGTTTGTGGTAAGTACAAACTTACCCCTTGAGTGTTCCGTCGATTGCTGGTCCGGAGAGTAATTTTGCGGCTGATCGACGGGCAGTACCACGTCGACGAAAGCGATTCCCGCGCAAAATCCGTCATGTCGAACTCCTTTGAAATGCCGTCGGCATGGATCGCCGGAACGGGAATCTCCCCCGGCTACTTAAAGCGGCTGATGGCGCTTCGCACGCTCGCCAATGCCTGCCCTAATCCCTCTTGGAGCTCTTCCCAACCGTTCTGAGCATTGTGGACCCAGTGCCGGGCCTTTTGCTCCGCGTGGCTCTGGATGGGGCTCGTTAGACGGGTGAAAAGCATTCCCGCCAAAGCTCCTCCCGCGGCGGCCACGCTCAGAGCCAGGCCGGGATTCTTTTTGGTCCAACCGGAGATGGATCCCCAAAACTCCTTGACCCCTTCCGTGACCGGTTCGGCGGCGCGGGCCACGCGCTCCCGAATATCTTCCCCCAAACCATCAATGCTTTCTTTCACGTCCGCGTTCCTTTCCATAGACACTCTCCTTTCAGCGATGTTGATATCGGTGGGATGCCCGAAGGCTCCCCGAGGTAACAAAGGTTTTCCCCTCAAAGCGTCGGATTAGGCTTTTGATATGAAATTCCACGCTCGCCGCGCGAGGAAAGGACCCACAATTCGCATTCCAACGGCGGTCAAATCCGTCCGGTCGTATTTCATCATTGAAAACAAGAATGGAATCGCCCCCTTCAGGAGGCGCGAAGAAAGAGACACCGGCCGGTAATAATTCGCCGCACGCACTTCCTCCATCCTGTATTGGAGTTGCGCCCGCTCTATAAGAAACGTTTTTCGATCCAATGGAGACTCCTCGTTAATTCGATGAGGCTTACATGAAAAGGCGGCCCCACCCCTTTTCGACGCCTCCCCAAGAACCAAACAACCAGCGCCCCTGAAACGAAATAGATTCCGCCCATTACCGAACCAACCCTCTCCCAACTCCAGCCCCTCGTTATGAGCCAACCAACCAGAGGAAACTGAAGATAGATAAAGGAGGTGAACAAAAGGACGGCGCCGAGTCCCAGACTTAGGAAACGACGCCGTCCCTCTTGTATTTCAAAAACCCATTCCAACGCCGCAAGGTCCAAATGATCCTGCAGGAGTCCGGACATCGGCTTGCCGTTGGAAGGTACCGCCGGTCCGTTGAGGCGCCGACTCTCCTCGGATTTTTCAACGGCCAGCGGCGGCATGGGTTGACTCCGAAGCATCGGGACCTATTTCCCCGGCGCGATCGTCATTTGGTTTTGAACTTCCTTTACGCCTTGAACGTCGTTGACGAGTTTCGTGACCAGCTCTTTTTCCGCCGCGTTCTGCGCCTTTCCGCTTAACGCGACCACACCGTCCTTGGTTTTGACGACCGTTTTAAGGGCGCTGGTGGAACGGTGGTACAACAACATCACCTTGACTTGAGCGGTGATCGACGCGTCGTCCATTTGAGCGGCCAAGGTCGGCCCCGTCGAAGGGGTCACCGCCAGGTTGTTGATCACGCGGTCGACTCCGTCCACGTTTTGGGCGTAATCGCCGGTCAACTCCTTTTGGGCTCGGCTGTTCGACTCGCCCCTTAAAGTGACCACCCGGTCCTTCACGTCCACCTGGGTCTTAAAACCGTTCACGCTGCGATGGGACAAGAGCGTCGTCTTCACCTTGACCCCGATCCACGCATCCGAGGAATTCACCGTCGAAGTGGCCGTCACCACGAGCTTATTGTTCACGCTCACGACTCCGGCCTCATTGGCCACCGTTTCTTCGGCGAGGTCTTTATGGGACAGGTCGGTCACCGTTCCCGTCAACGTGACGAATCCATCTCGGGACTTCACGTCGATCGAATCGCCGTTCAGGAAGGTTTTAAACACCTCGGAGTTCTTCGCGGTCGACTCGATCTGCGCATCCGAACCCGGCGAAGCGTAAACCAAAACGCCGACCGTTAAAATCGCAATCCCGGCGGCAATAGTCCAATTCCGTGCGTTTTGCCTTCTGGTACTCATATTCGATCCTCCATTCCATCTTCGGACTCTCTTCCGGGTGAGACCTTCAGGGGCGGTTCAAGGTAACAAGCGAAATCGCCCGGCCGCTTGTAACCTCTCCACCTTCATTGGTTACTCATACCTGTATCTTTAAAGGGAGTCAGTTGCGAAATGGACGGGATTTTCCTCCCCCTTTGAAAAAAGGGGATGGAGGGGGATTTTAACCCAGGATC